>NZ_BDGT01000045.1 GCF_001748285.1 Thermogemmatispora onikobensis
CCCCTGACGGCTCCTTCCTCGCCTCCGCCTCCACTGATGGCTCTATCACCCTCTGGTCCCCATCCTCTAGCCAGCCTTTGCTGCGCCTCTCCACCCCCACTCTCTCCCCTATCTCCGCCCTCGCCTGGTCCCCTGACGGCTCCTTCCTCGCCTCCGCCTCCACTGATGGCTCTATCACCCTCTGGTCCCCATCCTCTAGCCAGCCCCTCTATCTCCTCGCCCTTCCTGCCCCCGCCCCTATTTCTTCCCTCTCCTGGTCTCAGGATCGCTCCCTCCTCGCCGCCTCCTCCCACGAGGACCCTTCTCTCTCAGTCTGGTCCCTCCCCGCTCGGCAGCCTCTCCTCTCCTTCCCCGCCTCCGCCCACCGCTTCACTACCACCCTCTGGCTCCCCAGCGGCTCCCGTCTCGTCTCCGCTGATCAGCACGGCTCTGTCCATCTCTGGCATCCCCACAACACTGAGCCCCCTCTGCTCCTAGGCCTCCATTCCCAGCCCATCACTGCTCTCTCGTGTTCCCCCGACGGCTCCCTCCTCGCCTCCGCCTCAGAAGACGGCTCCTTCACCATATTCAATACTCCCTCCGGCCTCCTAGTAAGACGCCTCTGGGAAACCGCCTCCGGCCAACTCGATGACCCTCAGCATGCTCCCTGTCCCATCTCCGCCCTCGCCTGGTCCCCCGACGGCTCTCGCCTCGCTATTGCCAACCGCCGCGGCATGATCTACCTCCGAAATGCCCTCACGCATCAGATCCTTCTCAAGCACTCCAGTCACGAAGGCTGGTCCCCCTCTCTCGCCTGGTCCCCCGACAGCTCTCGCCTCGCTATTGCCTTCCGCTCCTCTCACATCCCCCCTTCCGTCTCCATCTGGCAGGCCGATTCTTTCCAGCCCCTCCTGCACTACCACGGCCACGAGAACGATCTCTACGCCGTCTCCTGGTCTCCCGATGGTTCCCTGATCGCTTCCGCCTCCCGCGACTCTCTCCATCTCTGGGACCCCTCCTCCGGCCAGCTTCTGCACCGCTGGCCCTGCCGTCCCTCCCACTCCCCCGTCTGGTCCCCCGACGGCTCCCTCCTCGCCTTCGACGGCCCCCACGGCCTCGAAATCCGCTCCGTCCGCTCCGGCCTCCCTCTCCTCTTCCTCCCTGCCTCCTCCCCCTGCGCCTGGTCCCCCGACGGCTCCCTCCTCGCCTCCCTCTCCCCTTTCTCCGTCGACCTCTGGCCCGTCTCCTCTCTCCTCGCCTCCCCCTCTTGACTTCCCCCACTCATTGCCCTATCCTGTCTCTCGCCAGCTCTCTTGCTCGCCCTCTCTCCCGCTCACCCTGTTCACACGAAAGGAGGTCTTTCCCATGCTCCAACCCCTCTTCCGCTACTACGGCCCTCAGGCCTCCGGTATTACCTCCTTCGCCTGGGCTCCCAACGCCCCCCTTCTCGCCCTCTCCACTATCTCCGATCAGATCCAGCTCTGGGACCTCTCCTCCCGCTCCCTCCTCCGCTCCTGGCCCGCTCCCGCCTCCTCACATCTGACCTGGTCCTCCGACGGTTCCCTCCTCCTCTCCAGCTCCGGCCACCTCTGGGACCCCTTCTCCGGCCAGCTCCTCTCCCGCCTCCCTGACCATCCCTCTCCCTCCTCTCTCTCCCCCGACGGCTCCCTCCTCGCTTCCTACTCTCACCCTTCACACGCCCTCCTCCTTTGGGAGTCCCACCGGGGCCTCTTCCTCTATCGGCTCCCCCACCCCCGACCTATTAGCGCCTTCTCCTGGTCACCCGACGGCTCCCTCCTCGCCTCGACCACTGAGGGCCTGCTCAACGGCTCCCTCTCTATCGAGAGCCAGCTTCAGCTCTGGGACCCTTCCTCCGGTTCTCTCCTCCGCTCCTGGCCCGCCAGCTCCCTTCCTCCACTCTCCTGGTCCCCTGACGGCTCTCTTCTCCTCACCACAGTCGGCGACCTCTGGGACTCTCGCACCGGCCAGCTCCTCCTCCGCCTCCCTGACCACGCCCCTGCACCCATCTCCGCTCTCGTCTGGTCCCCCGACGGCTCCCTGATTGCCCTCGGCCATAAAGATGGCTCCCTCTCCCTCTGGCATCTTCCTTCCAACCAGCTCCTCCTCCGCCTCTCTGCCCCCTCTCCTTCTCCCATCTCCGCCCTCGCCTGGTCTCCCGATGGCTCCCTCCTCGCCTCCGCCTCCACTGATGGCTCCCTCTCCCTCTGGCAGACCTCCTCCGGTCACCTCCTCGACCGCCTTTCTCTTCCCTCCTCCTCCAGCTTCGCGCTCACCTGGTCCTACGACAGCTCCTTCCTCGCTTGTGCTTCCTCCCCCAATCCCCAGGCTTACTCCTCCTCAGCCCTCCTTCCGCCCTTACAGGAGTACTCCGTTACCGTCTGGCACACCTCTTCTAAGCAGCCTTTCCTCTCCTTCCCTGCCTCTGCCCACCACTTCACTACCGCCCTCTGGCTCCCCAACACCCCCGTCCTCGCCATCGGCGATCAAGCTGGCTTCCTCCATCTCTGGCACCCTTCCCCCGGCCAGCCCCCCCTGCTCCTGCACGCCCATTCCCAGCCCATCTCCGCCCTCGCCTGCTCCCCCGACGGCTCCCTCCTCGCCTCCGCCTCCGAAGACCACACCGTCGCCATCTGGCACACCCCTTCCGGCCGCCTCCTCCGCCGCTATACCTCCCATTCCTACAAAGTCGTCGCCCTCGCCTGGTCCCCTGACGGCTCCCGCATCGCCTCCGCCGACGATGAGGGCCTGATCCACCTCTGGAACCCTCTCACCGGCAAGACTCTCCTCACTAAGCCCTTCGAGCACGAATGCTGGTCCCCCTCCCTCGCCTGGTCCCCCGACGGCTCTCGCCTCGCCGTCACCGCCTGGTCCGATCTGCTCCCTCCAACCATCTCCATCTGGCAAGCCGATACCTTCCAGCCCCTCCTGCACTACTATGGTCACCACCACGATATCTACGCCGTCTCCTGGTCTCCCGATGGTTCCCTCATCGCCTCCCTTTCCAGCGACTCCCCCAATGATCCCCCCGCTTCTTCGATTCTCCATCTCTGGGACCCCTCCTCGGGCCGCCTTCTGCACCGCTGGCCCTGTCACGCCTTCCTTGCTCCCGTCTGGTCACCCGACGGCTCCCTCCTCGCCTTCGAGGGTCTACAAGGTCTTGAAATCCGCTCCGTCCGCCCTGGCCTTCCCCTTCTCTTTCTCCCTGCCTCCTCCCCCTGCGCCTGGTCACCCGACGGCTCCCTCCTCGCCTCCCTCTCCCCCTTCTCTGTCGACCTCTGGCCCGTCTCCACCCTCCTCTCCTAGCTAATCGGCCCAGCAGGCGCCCCGACTTCCAAAAGAGCAGATACCCGGATAATTGACGCCAGCAGCGGGGAAAGCCACCTTTAGACCGGTGCCTTCTCCGCTGCTACCCCTCCGGCACAGCTAAACACCCCGAAAAGAACCTCCCCTTCATCCTATTGACAACGACCTCGATGAAGGGCGTCTCCAAGCCCACAGAGAAGACGCTGCTAAAGGACCTCCTGGAGACCGTGACGAAGGATGCCATTGAGAAAGGTCTGCAAGAGGGCCTCCCGAAGCTACTGGGTAAGGCGGGCTCGCAGCAAGAGCGCCCGCTGACTATATTTTTCAGCCGCGCCAAGGGCGATGAAGACTACCAGCATTGAGGTTGATTAGGCTGGAAGATGGCCAGCGGTATACTCGCGATAATCGTCGCCTCTACACATTCAAGATGGCGAATGTCAAGGAGATCACGGCGCTCGTCCCCGACCTCGATGCCAGTGATCAGGCTTTGAACGACATACAAAACCAGATCTGGAAGTTCACCACTCCTAATAAGGGAATATCCGTCGAGCTGAGGAGATAAAACAAAGGAGCGAAGCCTATCCTGCATCTCGTTTTCACGCGCGTCTATCCTGAAGACCTGGGCAAGCCCACTTTCGAGCTGGAAGACTCCTCTCAGGGACGAGGCACACTCGGCTTCAGCCAGGCGAGCTTGCGCTCACTCCTCAACCTGCTGCAAACTCGCCTGGAACGGCTGGGGCTTGCCAGCCGCCCACCAACTTTTAGCCCTCTTTCAGAGCCTGCCACAGCCTCTTTCTTGGGAGATAGGCGGGAGCTTGCCAGCCCTCGCCTGCTGGGAATCGATGATCTGACGGCAGATCTTCGCAGCGGCAGGCTTACCCCTGACGATCTGTTGCCCATCCGTGTCTTTCGCAAGGTTCCAGAGATGGACGCCCGGGGCCCGCTTTCCCGCGGCGGCTTGCGTGGAGATCCTGCCTATCTCGATAATGGAGCATGGTATACCCTCGATAACCGACTGCTCGCCGCGGGAAAGCGGGCCGGCATCACCGACACCCCTGTCCTGGCGGCTGACCCAAGCGATCTTGGAGTAGCCAGCCTTCGCCGGTTGTTCAGAACGCTCAAGTGCGAGCGCTGGAAGTTTGGCCATCCATAGTAGCATTGCAGGACAGGCGCGGCCAGGCTGTGACCCTCCAGGGCCGACTTCGCCAGTCCCAACAAGAAGGGAGCAGAGTCATAGCATGGACCAGGAAGAACACCTTGATCCCCTTTCCTCTGATGATATTGCCTTCTTCAGATTAAACCGCTCTCAGGCCCAGGGTTGGCGCTATCTGATCTTTAGCTCATCCCTCTACCTGGCCCACATGATGGATTGGACAGCCGATGTGCTCGGCTATCGCCTACTGCCGCCTGCCAGCCCGCTTTTTGTCGAGCTTCGTCCGCTGCACCTCGATGAAGATTTTTTCAGCGATGACCCTTCAGATGATACATCCCCCTTCCTTCCCGATCAGGAAGGAGCTGGCTATCTCGCGCTTTCTCCCCACCGCCTCATGCTCGTTGTAGACTTTCTCGAAGGTCTTTTGCAGGAATCCATCGATCCACTTCCTTCTGCCCCCTTGTTCTATCCCCTCAGCTCTGAGGATCTCAAAGCCTGGCGGCTTGACCCCCTCTTCTTACGCAAAGACCGAAACGGACAGCCATCACCTCCTCTCTGGTATCGCTACGAACCAGAAGAGTCTGTCCGTCCTCTGGAGACTCTCCCCGAAGGGATGCGTGTCGTTCAGCTGCCTCCCTATGGCCCTGGTAAGACTAGTTACCGCTATGGTCATGGCAACTTTAGCTTGCTCTTCACCCGTGTCTACGAGACAGATTTGCAAGATCCCTCCTTTGAGCTTGCAGATTCTTGTTGGGGCCGGGGAACTCTTGGCTTTAGTCGCACGGGCCTGCGCCAGTTCGCTGGGCTGCTCAAAGCCGGGCCTGCCCGACGCTGAGCCGCTCGCGTCACGCTGCTACCTCCCTCTCAGTCAGAGAGCAACGGGCGCTGTCCCGCTGGCTACCTTCTCGCCACACCTGTCCGCCCTCTGTCCACTCCTGATCAATCTCCCTCCCATCACTGCCTGGGCTTTTCCGGCTGGCGGCAGCCCTCAAGCAAGCCAGAGCCTGACGATAGCGAACACCAAGCCCGCTCGCTCCCTCAACGGCAGCACCGGCAGACCGGCCCAGCCCTAATACAGCGGACGACGGGCCGGTTCTTCTCCTGACCTGGCCCTGGCTCTGGCAGCACACGCAGAGCAGGGCAGGCTTGCTAGCGCCTGAGAGAGAGCCAGGCGCTAACAGATTTCTAACGTTTCTCCCACACTCTTCTAACACAGCCTATGGCATCATATGTACCGTGGGGAGGTGTACCATACCACCGCAGAGCGGAAGAGGCCACATACAAGCCAACTCGCTAAAACCCGACCGACGCGATGCACCAGGCTTCCCAGGGATCTGCGTAGCTAATATGGAGGTGTGCCATGCCAGTTGAAACCCATAAGGAAACGCTGGGCTTTCAGGCGGAAGTCAAGCAATTGCTTGACATCATGATTCATTCTCTTTACAGCAATAAAGAGATTTTCTTGCGTGAGCTTATCTCGAACGCATCAGATGCCATCGACCGCCTGCGCTTCGACGCGCTCTCGAACCCCGACCTCTACGAGCGCGATGCCGACTTCAAGATCCGCGTCTCCTATGACCGCGACGCGCGCACCATCACGGTGAGCGACAACGGCATCGGCATGTCGCGCGAGGAGGTGATCCAGAATATCGGTACCATCGCCAAGTCGGGCACGCGCGAATTCTTCCAGTCGCTGACCGGCGACCAGCGCAAAGATGCCATGCTCATCGGTCAATTTGGCGTCGGCTTCTACTCCTCGTTCGTGGTAGCCGATCGCGTCACCTTGCTGACGCGCCGCGCCGGCCTGCCCGCCGATCAGGGCGTGCGCTGGGTGTCCGACGGCCAGGGCGAGTATACGATCGAGACCATCGAGAAGCCAGGCCGCGGCACCGACGTCATTCTGCATCTGCGCGAGGGCGAGGACGAGCTGCTCAATGGCTACCGTCTGCGCTCGATCATCCGCAAGTACTCGGACCATATCCAGCTCCCCATCGTGATGAAGGTCGAGGGCAAGGACGAGGAGGAGGTCGTCAATAAGGCTTCAGCCCTGTGGGCCCGCCCCAAGAGCGAAATCAGCGAGCAGGAATACAAGGACTTCTATAAGTACATTTCACACGACTTCGCCGACCCGCTGGCCTGGGTCCACAGCCACATGGAGGGCACCCACGAGTATACGCTCCTGCTCTTCATTCCCTCACAGGCACCTTTCGACCTGTGGCTGCGCGAGCGCCATCACGGCGTCAAGCTGTATGTGCGCCGCGTCTATATCATGGACGATATCGAAAATAAGCTGCTGCCGCGTTATCTGCGCTTCGTGCGCGGCGTCATCGACTCCGATGACCTGCCCCTCAATGTCTCGCGCGAGATGCTACAGCAGAACCGCCTGATCGATACAATGCGCGCCACGGCGACGAAGAAGATCCTGGGCCTGCTCAGCGATATGGCCGAGAAGGAGCCGGGCAAGTATGCTATCTTCTGGCGCGAGTTCGGGCGCGTCCTCAAAGAGGGTCTGGTCGAGGATAAGGCCAATCGGGACCAGATTGCCCGCTTGCTGCGCTTCGCATCAACGACTAGCGGTCCCGAGCAGTCGGTCTCGCTGGAAACCTACGTCTCGCGCAAGAAAGAGGGCCAGGATAAGATCTACTACCTGCTGGCCGAAAGCTACGAGGCCGCCAAGGATAGCCCGCTGCTGGAGATCTTCAAGCAGAAGGGCGTCGAGGTCCTGATCTGGACCGACCCCATCGACCATTTCGTGCAGCACGAACTGCAAGAGTATGGCGGTCTGGCCTTCCAGTCGATTGCGCGCGGCGAGGTCGACCTGAGCAAGCTAGAGGATAAGCAGGAGCAGGAGGAGCGTCAGAAGAGCGCCGACGAGGTGCGCGACCTGCTGGAGCGCTTCAAGAAGGTCCTCAGCGACAAGGTCAAGGATGTGCGCACGACAACTCGCCTGACAACTTCACCCGCCTGCCTGGTGGTCGACGAGGGCGGCATCGATCCCAACTTGAAACGCCTGCTGCAGGCTGCCGGCCAGGCCGTGCCCGCCGATAAGCCAATCATGGAAATTAACCCGCAGCACCCGATTATTCAGCGCCTGCGCCATGAACAGGACGAGGAGCGCTTCGCCGACTGGGCCTGGGTCCTCTTCGATCAGGCCGTGCTCAGCAGCGGCGACCAGTTGGAGAACCCGATCAGCTTCGTCAACCGTCTGAACAATCTGCTGACACGTCTGGGAACAGAGTGAAGTCGCAGCTCACTTTTGCCTCGCCCGCAACCGTTGTCCCAAGCCAGGAGGGCGCTACTCTAGCCGGTCCGGTGCTCCGCCGAGAGGACAGCGGGGCGGGCGAGCTGGTTTCTTCTGACCCCCTGATGCCGCTCTCTCCCAGGCTACGCCCACTCTCCCTCTTGCCTTTGCCGGAGAAGCTGCCTTATCTGGAGCAAGGTCTTCCAGTTACGCCCTGTGGCAGGACAGCCAAGGGCACGCTCAAGGGCCAGAGTCGTCAGCTTCGAGCGTCCGATCCCATGGGCATACCAGACATACAGCTCCTGACCATGCGCCGAGAGCTGCAGCTGCTCGGGTCCCGCAGCCGCCAGTCGCTGCAAGGCTGTGGTTGCCTCTGGCAACGGGGTTGCAATCAGGAAGAGTGCCACGAGACGCTCAGGCGCCTGCTCGGCCTCTTGCAAGAAAGGATTCGCCCGTATGGTCTCCTCCAGATCAGCGGCTCTGCGCAGGGCGACCCGGCTGGCGAAGCCAAACTCCTGGAGGAAGCGCCCCTCAATCTGACAAGCCAGACTCAGGGCGTCACCTTCGTCGCTGGTGAAGAGCACGTTGCCCGTCTGGATATACGTATTGACTGCCTGCAGTCCCAGGGCCTCATGCATCCTCTTCAGCGCCGGCATGGAGACCACACCGTGCCCACCAACATTGAGCGCGCGAAAAAAAGCCACATAGGTTGTCATCACTCCAAAGCTCCTTCTTTGTCTGGCGCTGGCCCTGGCTGTGCGCCTCTTTCTGGCGATTCGTCACAACCCGGTCATTGAAGGAGACGAGGCGCTCACCGGCATCCAGGCGGAGAACATCCTGCATGGCGAGTGGCCAATCTACTACTACGGGCAGCCCTATATGGGGAGCCTGGAAGCCTATATCATTGCATTGTTTTTCGCCATCGCCGGGCCATCGGTACTGGTCCTGCGCATCGCGATGAGCTGTACTTCGCTGTTCCTCGTCTGGCTCACCTGGCACTTTGGCGAGGCCCTCGCCAGCGAGGCCGGCCTGCGCGCAGGCCCTCGCCGGCTCTTCCTGATAGTGGCGACAGCCATCGCTGCTCTGCCCCCTCTTTACGATGCCGTGCTGGAACTACGCACCTACGGCGGCTATACCGAGGCCATGATCGTGATGCTCTGGCTGCTCTGGGCAACGCTGCGCCTGACTCAGCGCTGGCAGCAGGGCGCCAGCCGGCGCGAGTTAGCCTGGCGCTGGGCAGGAATCGGTCTGCTGATCGGCCTGGGCCTCTGGATCGATCCCTTGATCGCCTACGCTCTGGCCACGATGGCCCTCTGGCTCGCTGGCTTCCTCTGGCAGGCATGGCCGCGACAGCACAAGCAGAGCGAGAGAGGCCAGAGCAAGAGCAATCAATGGGCCCGGCTAAAAGCAGGCTTCTTCCCAGCACCAGCGGCACTGCCGTCACTGCTGCTGGGATTGGGGCCAGCGCTCATCTACGGCGCACAACATAGCTGGGAGAATTTTCTCTATATGCTGCACGCTGGACATCCTATCGCCGCCCCAGGCAGCCGGCTCCACATACTGCGCGAAGTTGTCACTTTCTATACACGTTGTATGGCGCCGCCGCGACAGAACAGGATGCCTCCGCTTCTAGAGCTGCCTCACCCAGCACAGAAGCCAGGGCAGAGCCGCGCGCACCCCATCCGGGTAAGCAGCCCGTCCTCTGGCAGTCGCTGCTGCGTCCCACGTTCCTGGTGCTGCTGCTGATCTGTTACTTCAGCACGCAGTTCTCGGCCTACACGGTGGCCAACACGCATAACACGTTCGAGACCTCCGGCTGCGTTCAGGCACCGGGTGACTATACACCCATCATCACCTATCTGCGCCAGCAGCACATCAGCTACGCCCTGGCGACCGCCTGGGTCGGCAACCCCATCACCTTTGTCACCAATCAGCAGATTCTGGTGACTGAGCCACGTGCGCGTGTACCGGCCTATAGTCAGAAAGTGCTCCATGCAGCTCACTATGCCCTGCTACTACTCGTCCATCAGGATCAGAGCAAGCCAGCCATTGTGCAGGCACTACAGCAACAGCACTGGCGCTATACGTTGAAACGCTTCCCAACGGTGCCCGGTTGGGAACTGATGGTCGTGATCACCCCGGACCACCATGTCTCACCGACTGATCCCGCCTTTCGCCAGGCACTCACCCAGATCTATAACCGCTGCGATGCCTGAGAGCCTGCCTTTAGAGCGCCCGCCGAGCCAGACAGCCCGTGAGGTCAGCACAGTCCTGTTTGCCAGGCTCACCCCTTTCCAGCAACACCTGCCTGCGAGCGGCAGGTGTACTGCCACTTCACAGGTCCGTCGCCAAATCGCCGCAGCGGTGGCCGGTCCAGCTCTTTCCGTCCCGAGACAGGAACGCCGCCCGGTTGTATTTACGGGCAAGTGGTGTTAAACTGAACACTGAACAGACAGGGAAACCGCTGAGCTGGTCAGTCAGAAGGAAGACATCGCTTGCTGCGCAAAGATCGCGTCTTTGAAATCTTGCGCGCCATGTGTGCGGAGGCCGCCGCTGCCCCCGAAGGCACGGCGCTCAGGCGCAAGCGAGGGTTCAGCGCCGAAGAAGTCGCGGAACGCGCCGCTATTGATCGCACCAATGCCAGCCGTGACCTCAACCAGTTAGCACAGGAGGGGAAGGTCGAGCGCATTCCTGGCCGTCCTGTCCTGTTCGCTGTCAGGAGCCTCTCACCCCAACCGTCACCGCTGCCGGTCGGGTCAGAGCCATCGTCGGCCAGGGAGTCGCAGCAGAAGCAGACCCAGCAAACGCAGGCCCCGGCGGCCACTCGCCAGCAGCCAGATCTGCCGAAGCTGGTCAGACCAGAGGCTCCCAACAAGCTGCCGGTGGTGGTGGCCTCCATGCAAAGTGGAGCCATAGTTACCAGCTTCGAAACGCTGGTCGGGAGCGACGAAGGACTGAAGGTCGCTATCCAGCAGGCGAAGGCGGCCATGCTCTACCCGCCGCACGGGCTACATACTCTCATCTGCGGCCCCAGTGGCGTAGGCAAGACCACTTTTGCCCGCCTGATGCATGCCTTTGCCATCGAATTTGGAGCCTTACCTCCCAACGCGCCCTTCATCTCCTTCAACTGTGCCGACTATGCCGGCAATCCTCAGCTGCTCATGGCCCACCTCTTTGGGGTTGTCCGCGGGGCCTACACCGGGGCCGAGCGCGACCGCCCGGGCCTTGTCGAGCAGGCGAACGGCGGCATTCTCTTTCTCGACGAAGTGCATCGCCTCCCGCCCGAGGGACAGGAGATGCTCTTCTACCTGATGGATCGCGAGCGCTTCCGCCGTCTGGGCGACGTCGAGGAGCGGCAGGCCAGCATTCTGCTCATCGCCGCCACCACCGAGGACCCCGGCGTCACCTTGCTGCCGACCTTCCGCCGGCGCATTCCCATGCTCATCACCCTACCTGGTCTGGCCGAGCGCTCAATGCAGGAGCGTTACGCCCTCATCCGCGCCTTCTTCACCACCGAATGCAGCAGCATCGGCGCCAACATCCACGTTGAACCCCAGGTCATCCAGGCCCTCCTGCTCTACGAATGCCCGGGCAACATCGGGCAACTGCGCACCGACATCCAGCTCCTCTGTGCCCGTGCCTATCTCGACTACCGCACGCGCAACCTCAGCGAGCTGCACGTCGACGTCAGTATCTTGCCCGATCACGTGCGCCGCGGCCTGCTGCGCACTGCCGAGCTGCAGCGCTCGCTGGAGCCGCTGCTTGACGTCCTCAAGGTTGCTCACATCTTCACCCCCACCGGCCTCAGCCTCGATGTCCTCCCGCACTCGGCCCGCGACCTCTACGAGACCATCAGCCAGGAGGTGCGCGCGCTGCGCCGCAGCGGCCTCACCGACAGCGAAGTCAATCGTCTCCTGCAGCTAGAGATCCAGCACTACTTCCAGCGCTTCGCCGACGAGGTGACGCGGGCCCGCCAGGAGGCAGCCCCGCACCTGGTCGACGAGCAGGTCGCCGCCGCCTGCCGCGCCGTGGTCGATTACGCCGCCCAGCGCCTGGAGCGCGACCTGCCCGAGAAGCTGGCCCTCGTGCTGGCCATGCACGTCACCAGCACGCTGGAGCACCTGGCCCGCGGCCACCAGGTCCCCGCTTCGGTCATCGAATCCGTGGCCGAAACTTATCCGCGCGAATATGAGGTAGCGCGCGCCGCCCTGGCTCAGCTGCGCAGCGCCCTCCAGGCCCCGCTGCCCGAGAGCGAGGTCGATGTGCTGGCCGTGCTCCTCGCCCATGCCGATAGCCTGCTCAGCAGCGAGCAGCCTGGGGTTGGCATTGTGGTCGCCGCCCACGGGCGCGGCATCGCCGCCGGCCTGGCCGAGCTGGCCAATACCCTGGTCGGCGTCAGAACGGTGCGCTGGGTCGAGCTGTCGCTGGAGCAGTCGCCCGACGAGCTGGTGGCCCAGGTTGCCAGTTGGGTGCGCGTGGCCGACCAGGGGGCCGGCGTTCTGCTCCTCGTCGACTTTGTCTCTTTGCTCTCCCTGAGTGAGCTAGTCGAGCAACAGACCGGCGTGCGCGTGCGCACGGTCTCCGACGTCAGCGCTCCTCTGGTGATCGAGGCAGTGCGCCGCGCTCAGCGCTCGCGCGATCTGAGTCTCGACCAATTGGCCGAGAGCCTGACCCTCAACCGCGCCATCAGCAGCCGTAGCAGCAGCCGCGAGCGCCACACTGAGCCATTGCCCACGAGCGGCGCAGAAGGCTCCAGCCGCGAGGCCGGGCGCGTGATTCTCTCAGTGTGTCTGACGGGCTTCGGCAGCGCCGCCAAGATTGCCGAGCTGATCAATGAAGCCCTGCCCGGTCTGCACAGGCAGGGGATCGATATCCTGTGCATGGATATGACGCTCTCCTACAAGACGCGCGAGGACATCCAGCAACTCGTCGGCAACCGCCAGGTGATCGCCGTTGTGGGCACCATTAACCCACACCTGGACGATTATCCTTTTATCCCCTTGACGGATCTGCTCTTCGGCGATGGCCTGGCCCGCCTGCGCACCCTGCTGGGGGAGACGCTCATCGATCCAGCTCTACTGCAAGCCGGGCGCGAGCAGGAGCCAGCGATGACGACCCCGCTCACGCTGCCCCTGGCCAGTGCAGTGACCGCAGGCTGCCCCTCCCTGGGGGAAGCGCTGAGCGATGGCAACGGGACCCAGGCGAGTCAGGCGCAGCTCTTCTCACGCCGCGCCGATCTGGTGCGCCAGCTCACGGAGACCCTCAACCAGCGCATGATTTTCCTCAATCCGGCGCGCGTTATGCCCCTGCTCGATCGGATGATCGAGCTGATCGAGGTCGAGGTCGGCGAGAGCTTCCCGATGGAAGTCCTGGCCGGCCTGATGCTCCACCTGGCCTGTATTTTGGAGCGCGGCGTCCCCTACAAAGGGATGCTGGTGAGCGAGGCGGTGCGCCACCAGGTCGAACAGCAGTTTGCTCGCGACCTCTCGATCTGCCGCCACGCGCTGCAGCTCTTGGGAGAGCAGGTCGGGCGCTTCCTCCCCGATGAAGAGGCTTACAATATCGTCTGCATTCTGCGTCAGCTCGACATCTTCGCCGCCCGCCCCTGATCCTCTCCGACGGCTCTCAGCACCCACCGCAGACCCGGTATATGTGCGGCCTGGGGTCGTGGCCAGGCCCCAGGCCGCACCATATCCCGCTGAACTACGTATAATAAGGGCAAAAGGAAGTACAGAGCACCCTTAGTCGAGCGAGCGACATCTCTCAAAGGAGCCAGGGACGTGCTTGGTTTGCCGGAAGGCCAGTCCGCCCTGCTGTCCAGCTCACTGCAGCCGGGTTTAACTGGCACAGCCGGACTGAGTTCACCCCACTCATCGCCGTCCAGGTAGCAGATGGTGCGTCCCTCTAGTGTGCTATCTGTGCTACACACATTTCTGGCATAGTTCTTGCTAAAGAGAAGAGTGACCCCGCAGTGCGGTGGTAAGCACGGACCTTCACAGCTCTCCTCCGGAGAGTTTGCCCCTGGTCGAGACTCAGGGCCAGGATAGGAGAAGGGAAGGCGAGCCAGTGTGCGGCGGGAAGGAGCGAGCATGATCCGAGTCCTGATTGTCTGCAGCTGGGGCATGTCCACCAGCCTGCTGGTGGAAAGCATGCTCGAAGCGGCAGCAGCACGCAATTGCACACTCAGCGTCGAGGCATTGAGCGCCGGCGAATACATGGACCGGCTGGACGAGTGCGATGTTGTACTCATTGCTCCGCAGATTCGCCATCTGCGCAAGAGCATCGAAAAGCTGGCGCAGGAAGCCGGCAAGCCCGTGGCTTTGATCGAGCCATTTCACTATGCAACGATGAACGGTGAGGCCGTGCTGGAGCAAGTGCTCTTGCTCCTGCAAGGGACGCAGGAAGGTCAGGCACAGCCATGAATGCGATGATCGAGAAGAGCAGCGCCTGGTTTGAGCGCTATCTGGTACCACCGCTGAGTGCGATCGCCAGCAATATCTACCTGCAGGCGATTCGCGACGCCTTCATCATCTTCACGCTCCCGCTGATCATCGCGGGCAGCATCTTTCTGATCATCGCCAACCCGCCTGTTCCAGCCTTTGCCCAATTTCTCCAGGCCCATGCAGGCATTCAAAACGCCATCTTGGTGCCTTTCAACCTCTCCTTTGGGCTCATGGCGCTCTTCCTGGCCTTCGGCGTGGCCTACAGCGTTGCCCAGTACCGGCGTACCGAGCCGGTGCAGCCGGGCGTTCTGGCGATGGTCCTCTTCCTGGTCGCCAGCATGCCGGTCACCAACCTCAATAGCCTGACGCTGGGCACCATCCTGCCCTATCTCGGCGGTCAGGGCCTGCTCATCGCCATCCTGATCGGCATCCTCTCCAGCGAGGTCATGCGCTGGTTCCGCAGCTCCCGCTACACCATCCGTCTGCCGAAGAGCGTGCCTGCTAACGTTAAGCGCGCCTTCGAGGCGCTGGTGCCTGCTGTGCTGCTCATCACAGCCATCTGGCTGCTGGAGTGGTTCGTCAGCTCGCATACAGTGACGACGACCGACAGCAGCGGCCATCGCGTGACGTTGCAATTGACACTGCCGATCTTGCTGATGAAGGTCTTTGAGCCGTTGGTGGTGGTGCAGGACAGCTATCCAGCGGCCCTGCTGGAGATCATCTTGATGATGTTGCTGTGGTCGGTGGGCATCCACGGGATGAATATCGTGACGGCGATCGCGGCCCCTTTCTGGTTTAGCACCCTGGCCGCCAACGCCGCCGCCGGCCCGGCCCACGCCCACGGCATCGTCACTGAGCCGTTCTTCCACATCTTCGCCCACCTGGGCGGCTCAGGCGCAACCTGGCCGCTGGTGATCTATATGCTACGCTCGCGCTCGGCCCAGTTGCGTACCGTTGGCAAGGTCGCCCTGGGACCGGCGATTTTCAATATCAATGAGCCTGTCACGTTTGGGGTCCCCATGGCGTTGAACCCGCTCATGATGATCCCTTTCGTGCTGGTTCCCGTCACCATCGTCACCATCAATTACCTGGCCTTCTCTTTCGGCCTGGTCCATGTGCCGATGGTGATGCAGCCTTTCACCGTTCCCGTCGGAATCAGCGGCTTCGTGGCTACCGGGGGCGACATTCGCGGCAGCCTCCTGCAGTTCTTCGATCTCGCTGTTTCCGCTGTGCTCTATTATCCCTTCTTTAAAGCCTGGGAACGCATCTTGATCGCCCGCGAAGAGGCGGCAGCCCGCGGCGAAAGCGAGCGCGCCACCGCGACGGCAGGTCTGTCTTCGGCCAGCAGCGGCGTGCGCCGTGGCGCTATGAGCCGCTAGCCAGGGCCTGGGGCCTCGGGTACCGCCAGGGAAAGGCTGGCCGTATCGCCCTGCCCCGTCCGCCCGTCTGCCCGCTCACTCGCTTGCCTCTGAGTGTCGGCGAGATGATCAGGAAAGAAAGGAGGTTGGCATCTCTCCCGGCAGGAGAGGGCGCGCTGCGTCCCCTTCCTGACCCGGTGGCAAGGTCTGGTCTTCATGTCTCTGAAGACAGGCATACGAGCGAACAAACGGACAAAAGCATGAGCGACGCTTTCCTGCTTTTCTGCTCATGCGCCTGACACGCGCACCGTCAGCCTCGCGCAAACAGGTTGACGCGCCGTGGTCAGAGCCGATGTCGGCGTGCTTCGCTTACCCCTTCAGGGGTGGCGAGGAGTCATCTTCAGTGAGGCAGGCGACTCTCTGCTTCTCAGTGGTGGCCTGTCTCGCGACCAGGCAATGCCTGCTGTCTAGCTCATTGCACAGAGTTCTCTACGAAAGGATAGGGTGCGAACAATGACGTTATTTATCCGACAGCGCAGATTTGCTGCCGTAGCGATCACGCTGCTCTTATCTCTCCTTTTAGCCGCCTGTGGCAGCAGCGGTAGCACAGGTGGGACCTCGTCCTCTGGAGCGGCTAATGGCAAAGGATGCATGAAAATCGGCATTCTCCTGCCGGAGACGGCCACCTCGGAGCGCTGGGATGCCAAGGACAAGCCGGCGCTGATCAACGGCATTAAGGCGGCCCTGCCCGGGGCGACGGTCGACTATAACAACGCTGAGGGCAACAAGGACGAGCAGCTCAACCAGGCCGAGGCCGACCTGACGCGCGGCGACTGCATCCTGGTAGTGGGCGCCGTCGATAGCGATGCCGCCGCCGCCATCGTGGCGAAGGCCAAACAGCAGGGTGTGCCGGTCATCGCCTACGACCGCCTGATCCAGTCCAAGGACCTGGCATACTATGTCTCCTTCGATAACGTGCGCGTCGGCTACCTGCAGGGCCAGTACATCGTCCAGCATCATCAGAAGGGCGACCGTGTCGTGATGATCAACGGCTCGCAGACCGACAACAACGCCGTCCTCTTCCGCCAGGGCGCGCACCAGGCGCTTGATCCGCTCTTCCAGAGTGGCGAGCTGAAGCTGGTCTACGAGACCTATACGCCTGGCTGGGATAACGACACGGCGCGCACCGAGATGGATCAGGCCCTGACGGCCAACCAGAACAATATCCAGATCGCCTATGTGGCCAACGATGGTATGGCCAACTCGGTGATCGCCGCCCTCAAGGCTCAGCACCTGGATAAGAAGGTGCTGGTCACCGGTCAGGATGCCACCGTCGCTGGTATCCAGAACATCCTGACGGGCGAGCAGGCGATGACGGTCTACAAGGCCATCACCAAGGAGGCTAACGCGACCGCCCAGTTGGTGGCGGCTATCAGCAAAGGGGAAGACACCTCGAAGCTGACCAACGGCCAGACCAAGACCAAGGATGGCGGCAACATTCCATCGGTCCTGGAGACACCGGTTGCTGTCGATAAGTCCAACATCGCTTCGACAGTGCTGGCCGATGGCTTTGTGACCAAAGAGCAGATCTGTCAGGGCCTCCCAGCAGGGACCGGAGGCATCTGCTAATCCCCTTCTCCCTGGCTGTCCGCCTGCCGCAGAATGGTTCGCAGTGGGCTGCTCTCGATCCCCCTGCTGCTATATAATAGCAGTACAGACCGCGACAGCAGCTGTGAATCACCGGCAGGCGAAACGGGCATGATTACCAGCTCATCGGCGAGCAGGGCACCCGTCCGGTCAGTCGGCCACCAGGCCTGTCTGCCTTTCCCATTGCTCGCCGATGAGCCATGTGTGTCATTAGTTTGCTCATTGTGGAGGCCACATGGCAGACAGTTCGATCAGTACACCAACCGCTCCTTCTCGGCCCGGCCAGACGGGCGTGGCTGAGCCACGTCTGCGCCTGACCGGTATCAGCAAGGCATTCGGGGCCGTGCAGGCCCTTTCCAATGTCGACTTCGAGGTCTACGCTGGTGAGGTCGTCGGCCTCGTGGGCGATAATGGCGCCGGTAAATCGACGCTGGTCAAGATCATCTCCGGCGTTGAGCAGGCTGACAGCGGCGAGATTTTCCTGGAGGGCACACCGGTGAAGATCACCGGTCCCAGTGTGGCAACGCGCCTGGGGATCGAGACCGTTTATCAGGACCTGGCGCTCTGCGATAATCTCGATGTGGTGGCCAACCTCTTCCTTGGCCACGAGGAGCTTGATCTCTGGCCCGTGCTCTCTGAGGTGCACATGGAGCGCGAGGCCCTGCGCGTGCTCAGCGTGCTCGATGTCAAGATTCCCTCGGTGCGCGTGCCGGTCTCGCTGCTCTCGGGCGGTCAACGCCAGTCTATCGCAGTCGCTAAGACAATTCTGCGTCAGGCCCGGGTGGTGCTTCTGGACGAGCCGACGGCAGCGTTGGGCGTGGCCCAGACGCGCCAGGTGCTCAATTTGATCAAGCGCTTGCGCGAGCAGGGCCTGGCCGTGGTGGTGATCTCGCATAACCTGGCCGATGTTTTTGAGGTCGTGGACCGTGTGATTGTGCTGCGCCTGGGGCGGCGCGTGGCTACCTTCGATGTGAAGACGGCGACGCCCGAGCGCGTGGTGGCGGCCATCACCGGCGCGGAGTTTGGCGCTGAGGTGGACGCGAATGGCTCGAATGGAGGAGGTCTGCAGTCATGAGTGAAGCTGTGAAGCAGAAGCAACCAGCCCCGACGACCAGCGTTGAGGTGCCCTCCAGGTTGCCGCGTCCTACGGTGGGCCAGCTCCTGCGCACCGATCTGGGCTTTGTGCCCGTGCTGCTGACCTTGCTGGTCATCGCCGCCTACTTTGCTTTGACGACCGGCGGCCTCTTTTTGACGCCGCGCAACCTCTCAAATCTGGTGCTGCAGATCACACAGATCGGTGTGTTGGCCCTGGGCAGTACGCTGGTGCTGCTGCTGGGTGAGATCGATCTGTCGGTGGCAGCGGTGAGTACGCTCTGCGCGGTGGTGATGGGCGTGCTGACCGAGCGCCAGGGCATGTCAGCGGGCTGGGCAATTCTGGCCGCGCTGGCGACAGGCGCCCTCGCGGGACTCATCAATGGCTTGCTGGTCGCCTTTATCCGCATCCCTTCGTTTATTGTGACGTTGGCGGCCTCTATCGGCTACTCTGGTCTCTTGCTCTACCTGCTCGCCGGACAGAGCACGCTGATTATCCATAACCCCTTCATTGTCTCGCTGGCGAATAACTATCTGCCGGACGTGCTGGGTGTCGGCTTGCCAACGCTGGCGCTCTTGCTCTATATTGGATTCGTGGTGCTCAACTACGTGCGCCGCCGGCAGGCGGGCCTGCGCACGCAGCCGCTAGCGCGTTTGCTCCTGCAGATCGTGATTGTGGCGGTGATCGTCGAGGGCGCGGTGGCCCTCTTCGAGTCCTACCTGGGCGTGCCTCAGTCAGTGGTTTTCCTGACCGGATTGATCTTGCTCTGCTGGCTCTTGCTGACAAAGACGCCCTTCGGGCGCTATGTCTATGCCGTTGGAGGCAACGCCGAGGCGGCGCGCCGCGCTGGTATCAATGTGTCACTGATTCGGGTGGCGGTCTTTACGATGTGTTCGACGCTGGCGGCCATCGGTGGCGTGCTGGCGGCTTCGCGCGGCCTGGCGGTGGCCAGTCAGATCGATCCAACTCTCCTGCTCGATTCGATCGCGGCGGCAGTGATCGGCGGAGTGAGTCTCTTCGGCGGCAAAGGCTCGGTCTGGTCCCTGATTCTGGGCGCGCTGATCATTGGTAGCCTGGAGAACGGTCTCGACTTGAAGAGCCAGGGCACCGACGTGAAGGAGATGGTCGAGGGCGTGGTCCTGGTGCTCGCGGTGGCTGCCGACGCCCTGATTCGTCGCGCTCAGGCTCGCCGTGGCCGCTAGGCCGCCTGCTGCGCGTGCTCAGCGTGCTCAGCGCCGTGAGACTTGCGCTGGCCGACGAGCGGCTGACCCCGGTCCTGGTCTGGCGCTGATGTATACGCCTCGCTTGCTGGCTCGCTCCGACTCCACAGCGAGGCGCTGGCCCGGGACCACCCGTCGCCCGCCGCGCTGATCGTAAGGCAAGGCAAGGCAAGGCAAGAGAAGGAGGAAGAGCCAGGGTGCTGCAAGGCCTCTCGCAGCCGTTCTCAGGATCTGGTACGGAGTCCCCAGCCCCAGCTATGACCTTGTTGGCTCCGCTCCTGGCCGAGGACGCGGAGCACGCGTCGGCAGAGGAGGCGCTGCTGCGCGCAGCGGCGGAGTGGCGCCTGTGGCTCAGCGAGGGTCTGGCACGGTGCAACGCCTCTCTGGCGCCTGACGATGTTAACCGCGCCGCCCAGCTGCTACTGGCGCGTCTGCTGTTCCTGCGCTTTTGTGAGGAGCGTGGCCTGGAACCTTCGGGCGGCCTGCACCAGCTGAGCAAGCAGCGAATGCTCTACGCCCGTCTGCAGCAGCGCTTTGAAGCGGCAGGACGACGTTACGCCGCAGGCCTCTTCTGCACCCGGCCCCGGCCCCGGCTGCCAGGGAGCACCACATCGGCTGACCTGGCCCTGGCCGACGCTCCCTGCGAGCTGACAGAGGAGCTGCTCCCAACGCTCAGACTGGACGATGAGACCTTGTGCAGGCTGCTGCAGGCCCTCTATCCCCCCCTGGCTCCCTGCGATTTCGCTCGCCTCTCACCATCGGTGCTCGGTCGCCTCTATGAGCATTTTCTGGAGAAGAGTCTGACAACGGATGCCGCTGGCCGCCTGGTCCTGAGCGAGGAACGAGCCGCAAAGAAGGCGGACGGCATCTACTATACGCCTCCCCCCGTTGTCGACTATATCCTCGCCCATAGCGTAGCAACCTTGCTTGAGCGCGAGGCGGAGGTGACGCGCGCCGCCCGCCTGCGCGTCCTCGATCCCTGCTGCGGGGCCGGCTCCTTCCTGACGCGCCTCTACCGTCTCCTACTGCACTGGTTCCGCGAGCGGTATGTGGCGGAGGGAGCGGAGCGCTTTCCCCAGGCGCTGCGACGCGATAGCCAGGGGCGCTGGCGCCTGACGCTGGCCGAGGGCCGTCGCATTCTGCTAGAGCAGATCTATGGGGTTGATCTCGATCGCCGCGCGGTGGAGGTCACCCGTCTGTCGCTCTTCTTGTTGCTTCTGGAGGAGTGCACGAGCAGCGCGCGCGAGCGGGCCCAGGCCTCCAGAGTGCTGCCACGCCTGGAGATGACGATCCGCTGCGGCAACGCTCTGGGTAGTCCTTGCGGCCCAGGGGTCGCTCCCTTCAACTGGCAGATAGCCTTTCCACAGGTTTTCAAGAGGCAGGCTCAGGCAGAGACAGGGGGCTTTGATGCGGTAATCGGCAATCCTCCCTATCTGTTCGGCGAGCAGCGCCCGCAGACGGAACGCCCCTATCTGGAGGCAGCTTTTACCCTGGCGCGCCGGCAGTACGACGCCTGCTGGCTCTTCATCGAGCAGGGCCTCAAACTGACTCGCCCCGGCGGACGCTTTGCTTTCGTGGTGCCCGACGCCCTGCTGGCACGTGATGAGGCTCGCCAGGCCCGCGCTACCTTGCTGCGCGAGGGCTTGCTGCGCGTCTACCATTGCGGCCCGGTCTTCCGCGCCTGCGTCTCCGCCGCCGTGCTGGTCGTCGAGCGCGGCGCTCAGCCGCCGCTGATTGCCTGCGACGTGCCAGCCTCCCCGGGCATGGGCCACCTGGGGGTGCAGACGCGAGCTTTGTGCAGCCGGCAGCGCTTTTTGGAAGACACCAGCCATCGCCTGCTGGTCCATGCAAGCGATGAGGAGGCCGCACTGCTGGCCCGTCTTGAGCACGAGGGGGAGCCGCTCGGCCAGCGAGTGCGCATCTCGCGCGGCGAGGAGATCGGCAAGCGGCGCGTGGCCACGACAGGCCCCCTGCCAATCCTGGCCGGCGAAAACGTGACGCGCTACTATATTGCTCCCCCAACGCGCTTTGTCCATACGCTGACGAAACCCGCTGGCTTCTACCAGGCCCCCAAAATCGTGGTGGTCAAAACGGGTCGACGCTGCGTGGCAGCGTTGGAGACCGCCGGCCTGGCAACGATGCAGTCGCTCTATAGCCTGCACCTGCTCGATGAGCGCCTCGCCTATGAGGCTTTGCTCGCCATTCTCAATAGCCGCCTGATCGATTATTACCTCTATAAGACATTTACAGCCTACAAACGCCTGTTTCCCCAACTCAATCAGACAACGCTGGCCTCGATCCCCTTGCCACCTCGCCTGGCTGCGCACCAGGAGCCTCTGGTCGTCGCCGCGCGCAGCATGATGGCCCTGCAGGAGCGCCTGGCGGCCAGTACCAGGGCTGAGGAGCGCCAGGCCCTGCACCAACAACGTCTGAGGTTGGAGACTCAGATCAACACCCTGGTCTTTCGCCTCTACGGACTCAGCGAGGCTGAAACGCGGATGCTTGAAAGCGCGGTATAAAATAAGAGGGTAACGTCGGCGAGGGCAGGGAAGGGGAGCGCGCCGGGAGCCGACCTATCCGCCTCGTCAGATGGCTGAGCCTACTCCTGCCGGCTGCCCGCCAGTCTGGGCGATGTGTGTCGTCAGGGCAGACGGTGGCTCACCCTGGCAGAGGAGAGGAGAGCGCCAGCCGGCCTGGAAGAAGCGCAGCCAGGAGAGGAGAGCGCCAGCCGGCCTGGAAGAAGCGCAGCCAGGAGAGGAGAGCGCCAGCCGGCCTGGAAGAAGCGCAGCCAGGAGCGGCGAACCGTCATGGCACAGCTTGCAGCAACTTGACAGAAGAGCAGATTTTCGCATACAACGATAAGAGTTGGGGCTTTTTTTGCGCCTGCCAGTCAGGACGCAGGGCGGTCGGATCGGTCAGTGCAACGAGCCGAAACAGCGCGTCATCATGGACACGAAGGAGGAGCCATGTTAGAAGAGCAGATCACAGAGATCCCTCCCGAGACCGAGGGAGGCAAGATCGATCCCAGGAAATGCTACGTGTGTGGGGCCAAGGCGACAGCTCTATGTGCGCGCTGCCAGATGCCCGTGTGCCCTGAGCATCAGCAGTCTACTCGTGACTACATCACCAAGATGGCGACGATCCTCTGCGACGACTGTGCAGACTACTATGAGGCCCTGATCAAGCCTTGAGCGCGCAGCAGCAGCCACGCGCATCTGGGTAGTCTCGCCTGGTCTGAGAGAGCGCGCTCATCAGCAGAGACGAAAGCCAGTACGGCAATCTCGCGCCTGAATCGTGATCGGACTTGACTGACTGCGACCGGTCCGCGTCCAGCAGCGACGATCGCTGTGTGGCGACTCGGTATGGCCACAACAAGATACGGCCTGCCTGTCTATCTGTTTGTCTGCCCACCTGAGTCAAGCAGCTCGCCCTTTGCCAGCGAGCGCTTCCAGGCTCTGATAGAGAGAGAGAGCGCTGGACAGCACGAGGTCTGTCTGGATTCGCTGTCTCGGGCCACCACCGTCGAGCGGCCCACCCGTTTGCATTGGCAGCCAGACGCTGGGTCATGGCCTTCTTTGTGCTGTGCCGCGGGCAGATGCCAGCGAGCAATGCGGTAGAGGGCCAACAGGCAGACAGACAGGTGATCTGACCGCAAACTCACTCATGGAAGAAGGTCCAGCCCCCAGGAAAGGAGAGCTAGCGACTGCAGACCATGCGCCTGCTCGTCGCCCGCCTCCTCTGGGGGCTGGATCTCTCTTCTCTATCTGGACTGTCCTCCCCTGAACCGCGGGGTCAGAGCCTCCATCGACTCAGCAACGGCCCGGCTCACAGCGGGGGATTCTGGCAGCTCGGATTGAGCACCGCCTGGACCTTGGGATCGTTGAGATTGGCCTTGGTCAGGATCGTTACCCCCGTATCCTCGCTCTGGACGGTGGCGTGCTGGCGCAGAATGCGCACCATTGCATTGACGCTGTCATAGCCCATCCTAAAGGGGTTCTGCACCACCAGGGCCGAAATCGTCCCCTGCTGCACTCCCTTGACCTCGTCGGGGGCGGCATCCCAGCCGATGATCGTGATCTTGCCAGCTTTGCCAATGCGGCGCACCGCCTCCGCCGCCCCCAGTACGCTCGGCTCATTGGCGGCAAAGATTCCATTCAGATCGGGGTGGGCCGTCAGGATGTCCTCGGCCACACTCAGCGCCTGGTTGTAGTCGCTGTGGCTGGACTGGTCAGCGACGAGCTGAATGCCCGGATACTTGGCCAGCTCTTGCTTGAAGCCCTGGACACGCTGATCATTGGTGGCGCTGCCCGGCTGGAACTCGATCAAAGCCACCTTACCATGACCGTTGAGCTGCTGAGCCAGCAGATCGGCAGCCTTGCGCGCTGAGGCGATGTTATCAGTGGCAAAGAGCGGCACGTTGGACGGCTGCGGATAGGTGCCCGAGTCGATATTGACCACGGGAATGTTTGCCTTGAGGGCCTGCTGCGTCACCTGGTAGAGGGCGCGTGCATCGGTAGCGGCGTAGATCAGGCCATTGACATGCTGCGTAATGTAGTTGGTCAGCAGGTCGATCTGCCCGGTCACGTCGGTCTCAGCGGTCACGCCGTTCCAGATCACTGAAACCTGCTGCTGCTTCGAAGCGGCGCACTCCGCCCCTTTGTGGACCTGCTCCCAGAAGTCGAAGCCGATGGCCTTGGGAATGACGGCAATCCTGAGCGGTCCAGAGGCAGTAGTGTTGTTATTACTGCCTGATGACTGTACAGTGACACTGCCACAGGCACTGATCAGGCCGGCCACCAGCAGTAGCCAGAGAGGAAAGAAGATATCCCGCACCAGTCTGCGCAGAAGTTGTCGCATCAGAACAGCCTCCTTTGCCTTTGACCGCGGCGCCCCGCGGTCGCTTGTTTCCTCACTGAAGCGGCGGGCCTCGCCAACCCAGGCCGCGCCGATCGTTCATCGTCCTTGATGCCATACCTTCTTTTTCTGCGCCTCATGCAGCAGTTGCCTTGCCTATCTACGAGCACGAGCAAGATCACCAGCCCAGCCTGCGCTCCTGTCGGCGGGCAAGTGGGCCAACGGAGTGGACAGGCCCAGCGGAAGAGTGGACCGCCTGTCAGAGAGAGCAGGTGTGTACAGAAGAGAGGCCACCCCCTTTCTTACATCAGCGGTAGAGAGCAGCGAGCGTTCTGAGCCGGCCACCAGGACGGCGGTGCTCACGGGACGATTGGCGCGCGGCGCGGGTTGCCCGCGCTTAGCGGGTGCTCTCCGCAAAGCGGCGGCGGCGGAACTGGTCCCAGATCACCGCCAGCCAGATAATGACGCCGATGATAACGCTCTGCGTAAAGGTATCAATATTGAGCAGGACCGCCCCGTTGCGGATCACCGCCATCAAGAAGGCCCCAATCAGGGTGCCCAGAATGGTGCCCTGGCCGCCGAAGAGGCTGCAGCCTCCGATGACGGCGGCGGCGATGACATCCAGCTCCAGCCCGTCACCAAAGTTGGGCTGGCCCGAGGCCACGCGCGACATGGCCACCATGCCCCCGAAGCCGGCCAGCAGGCCCTGGAGCACATAGACGGCCACCAGATAGGCGCCGACGCGAATGCCCGCCAGGCGTGCCGCCTCCTCATTGGAGCCAATGGCGTAGGTGTAGCGTCCCAGGCGTGTGCGGCTCAAGAGCAAGTGGGCCGCCACAGCCAGCACTATCAGCGTAATCAAGGGAATGGGCACGCCGTCGATCATGCCCTGGCCGAGCAGGCGAAAAGAGTCGGGGACGCCAAAGACCGCGGTAGCTCCCGTAATAATATTCACGAGGCCGCGCGCCACGCTCATCATACCCAGAGTGGCGATGAAGGGCGCCAGGCGGGCGCGGGTAATCAGCAGGCCGTTGGCCAGGCCAGCCAGGCCACCGACCAGGGTGCCGCCGAGGACTGCCAGCGGCCAGCTCAGACCGAGATCGACCATCATCTTGACGCCGAGCACCCCCGCCAGAGCCGCCACCGAGCCGACCGAGAGATCAATGCCAGCCGTGATGATGACAAAGGTCATGCCCAGGGCGATAATGGCCGTGACGGCAGTCTGTGAGACAATATTGAAGAGGTTGTAGAGAGTGAGAAAGACCGGCGAGGCGATGGAGAGCGCGACGCAGATGACGATGAGTGCGCCCGCCGCCGCGAACTGAGAAATAAGGTCGGAGATCTGGGCTGGCAGCAGCCGGCGCCAGGAGAGACCGGTCTCCGCGCCTGGCTCGTCCGCGATCTTCCTGCTCAGAGATTCCTTCATGGGATGGTCACCTCACTGGCCCCAGTTGCCAGGGCTATGATGCGCTCTTCGCTGAACTGTCCTCGCGAGAGCGTGCCAACGATGCGCCCCTCGCGCATCACTGCAATGCGATCGCACATGTTGAGCAGCTCGGGAAGATAGGACGAAATGAGCACAATGGCTCGCCCCTCGCTCGCCAGTCTACCAATAAGGGCAAACATCTCGGCTTTGGCCCCAACATCGATACCGCGCGCCGGCTCGTCGAAGAAGATGACTCTGGCCTGCGTCTCCAGCCAGCGCGCCACGACGACCTTCTGCTGGTTGCCGCCCGAAAGGAGGCGCGCCTTACGGCGCACCGAGGGGGTGCGGATGTTAAGGCGCTGGCAGGCCTGCAAGGCAGTGGTCCGCTCGCGCCGCAAGAGTAGGAGCCCCAGACGAGCAGGAAGGCTGGCCAGGGTGATGTTCTGGTCGACCCCCAGATCAAGAGCCAGGCCCTCGCGCTTGCGGTCCTCGGTGACGTAGGCGAGGCCGGCCCGAATGGCGTCGGCGGGACGGCGAATGTGCAGCTCGTGGCCGTCCAGGAGGATGCGCCCGCTGTCAATTGGGTCAGCACCACAGACGGCACGCGCCAGCTCGCTGCGCCCGGCCCCGATCAGGCCGGCAAAGCCCAGGATCTCGCCGGCCCGCACCTCGAACGAGCAGTCGTGGAGTAGGCCGCGCCGGCTCAGTCTGTCGACGCGCAGCAGAACGGGGCCAGGATGGGTCTCGGGGCGCGGGTAGAGGTTGGTAATGGCGCGCCCAACCATGAGCTGGACCAGCTTCTGCTCGCTGAGTTCGGCCCGCGGAAGCGTGGCTACGACACGCCCATCCCGCATGACGGTCACGCAGTCAGCGATCTGGAAAATCTCATCAAGGCGATGGGAGATGTAGAGGATGGCCACCCCCCGGGCCGTGAGCTGGCGAATGACCTCGAAGAGACGGGCAATCTCTTGCTCGGTAAGGGTGGCGGTCGGCTCGTCAAGGATGAGGACGCGCGCATTGAAGCTGATGGCCCGAGCAATTTCGACAAGCTGCTGCTCGGCCACGGAGAGCGAGGCCACCAGGCGACGCGGGTCCAGGTCAAGACCAACCTGCGCCAGCAGATGGCGCGCCTCGGCTAACTCGCGGCGCCGGCGAATGAAGCCGAAGCGCAACGGCTCACGCCCGAGAAAAAGGTTTTCGGCGACGGAGAGGTGCGGCGCAAGGGCAAATTCCTGGTGCACCATCGCGATGCCAAGAGCGCGGGCATAATGGGGCCCGTGAAAGCTGAGGAGTTGGCCATTGAGATAGACCTGGCCAGCGTCGGGACGCTCGACCTGATACAGTATTTTCATGAGCGTCGATTTACCGGCCCCGTTCTCGCCAGCGACGACGTGAACTTCTCCGGGATAGATGTCGAGGTCAACCTCGGCGACGGCGGTGACGCCCGGAAAGCGCCTGGTGATCTTGCGCAGGCGAATGATCGGTGACTGCTCCGTCTCCATCGAAGTCGAAGGCATGACGACCTCCCTGCGAGTGTGGCAGCGGCTTCATAGCCCCGCCCGCTCTCCTTGTACCCTGCCTGTCCCCCGCCCGCCTCCTTCCGCTTCCTGCCAGCCTGTATCGGCGCGGCCTGGCTCCTCTGACTAGGAGGGGAGATGACTCTCTTCGGCAAAGATATCGGCCAGCACTCCTTCTTTGGAGTGGCGAATGTGAGCCGCTAACAGGGCAGCAGCCTCGTCGCGCTTGCCGGCGAGTAAGGCCCGCAAGATCTGCTCATGATCGTTGAGAGCGATCTCGATGCGACGTGGATAGAAACTATCGCGCATCTGGAACATGCAGAGCTGACTGCGCAGCTCCGAGAGACAGTGGATCAGGCGCCCATTGCGCGAGGCGCGCGTGATCAATAGATGAAAGAGCAGGTCAACCTTGAGAAAGCGCAGGAAGGGATTGCTCGCCAGCCCGGCGCGAATGGCCTCTAGCTCATCGAGCTGAGCTTGCAGCTCTTCACGCTTCAGGTGCGGCGCCGCCAGCCGTAGCGCGAGCACTTCCAGCGCCTCGCGCAGGTCGTAGATCTCGTGGATGTCCTGGGAGGTGAAGGTGCGCGTCCAGTAGCCCCGCCGCGGATCGGAGCGTACCAGCCCCTCCTGGACGAGCCGCTCTAGCGCCTGCCGCACAGGCGTGCGACTGACTCCCAGTTGCTCGGCAAGGGCCACGTCGGAGAGGCGCTGCTCCTCGCTGCCGCCCAGCAGGATGACGCGCTTCCAGAGCTGCTCGTAGGCGTAGTCGGCAACGGTAGGGGTGGCGGTGCGCTCTTGCCCCCAGAGCAGGTCGAAGAGTTCACCCACAAAGCGCTCGTCAACAACGTCGGCAACGGCTGCCGCTGCCCCCTCCCAGTGATTGGTTTCCGCTTCAGATTGGCTCATACCTGCTCGCTCCTGTCTTGCTGCTTGCTAGTCTCAGCAGGCCACCCCTCGCTCCAGATCCCAGCCCTCCGCCCAGACCCGGACCGAGGTCGAGCCTGCTACGCCCCGCCGGCTTCAGCAGCCCACTTTTGCCTTCGTCGCCGCCGTCGCTCTCTCCAACCTCCGACCCGGCTGCCTCCAGTCTGCCCACGCCCACGGTGCGCCTCTCTATTTTGGCGCGCCCACCCAACTTTGTAAAGAGTACGCTGTATTCAGAATACAGAATATAGTATACCCAGAAGGGCCGCCCCGGTCAAGGCGCACCCCCTCGCTTTTGCCCCCAATCTGCGCCCTGTCCGGCATTGGTCACCAGGCAGCCATTGCCTCCATCGACCACTTGCCACTTTCTGCATGCTGGAACGTATAAAAAGTCGTGTGAGATGTTCCGGCACTGTCTCCCCCGACGGAGGTGAGTCTCATGACTGTAACGTACTCTCCTCTCTCTTTCTTTCTGCTTCTGATCATCGCAGGGGGCCTCCTCCTCCTCTGGAGGCTCATACATAGTCACCATTAGTTAGCGTTCGCAAGCTGGCCAGGGCCAGCTCAGTCTGACACAGCCAGCCCAGCGGGCACCAGGCCCGCTGGCCTTTCTTCCGTTATCTGCGCGCTTGACTTTGTCACCTGTTGTACTGTATTCTGAATACAGAATATAGTATACCTTCAGATGGCGCAGCGTCAAGCAGGCGCTTGCTCCCTCCGCCATCGACGAGGGGCGCCCGGCGCGTTATGCAGCGGAAGAGGCTCTCTCAGGCGAACCAGGGGAAGGGTCGGCGCTCCACTGGAGGTGTGGGACCATCCTGGGAGCGGGGGCTCATCAGCAGGGAGCAGGAGAGGGTAGCCTGTTCGTCTGCTCTGGCGGAGGGAGCGGCGCGTTGCCAGCCAGGTAAAAAGGAGTGGTGTATTGACAGTAACCATCGTTGATGTCCGGGTCTACGATATTCGGTTCCCCACCTCGCGCACGCTGGCCGGCTCTGACGCCATGAATGCCGATCCCGACTACTCGGCGGCCTATGTGGTCCTGCGGACCGATCATCCTCATGGGCTGGAGGGCCACGGTTTTACCTTCACCATCGGGCGCGGCAACGAGGTCTGTGTGGCCGCTATTCGGGCCCTGGCGCCGCTGGTGCGTGGGCACACGCTGGAGGAGTTTACTGCCGACATGCGCGCTTTCTGGCGTCACATAACCGGCGACAGTCAGCTGCGCTGGATCGGGCCGGAGAAGGGGGTCATTCACATGGCCACGGCGGCTCTGGTGAACGCGGTCTGGGATCTCTGGGCCAAGGTTGAGGGAAAGCCCCTCTGGAAGTTGCTGGTGGACATGTCGCCCGAGCAGCTGGTGACTTGCATCGATTTCCGCTATCTGAGCGATGTGCTCTCGCCTGCCGAGGCGCTGGAGTTGTTGCAGCGCCTGGCGCCGACGCGCGCCGAGCGCGAGGCCGAGCTGCTGCATCTCGGCTATCCTGCCTATACGACTGGAGCTGGCTGGTCGGGCTATAGCGACGAGCAGCTGCGGACCCTCTGTCGCCAGGCTCTGGCCGAGGGCTGGCGCCATTTCAAGCTCAAGGTGGGCCTCGGTCTGGAACGGGATCGCCAGCGCGCCCGCATCATGCGCGAGGAGATTGGCCCCGACTGCACGCTGATGATGGACGCCAACCAGGTGTGGGAGGTGGGAGAGGCCATCGCCGTTATGCAGGAGCTGGCGGAGTTTGAGCCGCTCTGGATTGAGGAGCCAACCAGTCCCGATGATATTCTCGGCCATGCCGCTATCGCGCGCGCCATCGCTCCTGTGCGCGTGGCAACGGGCGAGCATGTGCAGAACCGCATCATTTTTAAACAGCTCTTTCAAGCTCAGGCTATTGGCTTCTGTCAGATCGACGCCTGTCGCCTGGGCGGCGTCAACGAGGTGCTGGCAGTGCTCTTGCTGGCCGCTAAATACGGGGTGCCGGTCTGCCCTCATGCCGGCGGCGTGGGTCTCTCCGAATATGTGCAGCATCTGGCAATATTCGATTATATCGCCGTCAGCGGCTCGTTGGAGGAACGAATGATTGAATATACGCCCCACCTGCATGAGCATTTCGTGCACCCAGTGGTGATGCGCAATGCACGCTATCTGCCACCGCTGGCCCCCGGCTACAGCGCGACGATGCACTCCGACTCGATCGCAGCCTATTCTTTCCCCGACGGGCCGGTCTGGGCAGCAGCGCGACGGGTCCAAGCCGAGCGATCAGGCGAGTGAGGCGCGATCAGGCGCTCACTGGCGGCGCGGGTCAGGCCATGTGGCTGCCCGATCGACCCGCCCTGGACTGGGGAGGGCAGGCTTTCCAGGAGCCTGGCCGGCGCGCTACAATAACAGGAGGATTGCCTGCTATGCGCAGAGTCGGACAGATCATTGGCCTCAAGCCAGAGGCCATCGAGACCTATGAGCGGCTCCATGCCGCGGTCTGGCCGGAGGTGCTGGCAACTATTCACGCCTGTAATATCCGCAACTATACGATTTTCCGTCATGGGACGCTGCTCTTCGCCTATTTCGAGTATGTCGGCGACGACTACGAGGCCGATATGGCGAAGATGGCCGCTGATCCGAAAACACAGGAGTGGTGGAAGCTAACCGATCCCCTGCAGGAGCCTGTGGAGTCGCGGGCGCCCGGTGAGTGGTGGGCGCTGATGCGCGAGGTCTTCCACACGGACTAATGCCTGTCTGTCGAGGATCAAGGAACGGAACGGAAAGGAGGGGCGAGCGTGGTCTTTCGTCTGGATGGGAAGGTGGCTTTGATCACCGGCGCTGGCTCGGGGATCGGGGAGCAGATTGCGCTGCTCTTTGCGCGTCAGGGGGCGCGGGTGGTGGTGGCCGATCTGCGTCCGGAGGCGGCGCAGCGGGTGACGGAGGCGATCGTGGCCGCTGGAGGCCAGGCCCGCGCCTGGACGCTGGATGTGGCTGAGGAGGATCAGGTGCGGGCAGCGCTGGCTGAGGTGGCTTCGTGCGAGGGCCGGCTGGATATTCTGGTGAATAATGCCGGTATCAGTCATGTGGGCAGTGTCTTGGAGGCGTCGCTGGAGGATTGGGAGCGGGTGATGCGCGTCAATGCTCGCGGCGTCTTTCTCTGTGCCCGCGAGGGAGTGCGCCAGATGCTGGCCCAGCAGCCGCCTGGTGGGGTGATCATTAATATGGCCTCGGTGGCGGCGATGATTGGGGTGGAGCGCCGCCTGGTCTATAGCGCGAGCAAAGGGGCGGTGCTGGCGCTGACGCGCACTATTGCCGCCGATTATGTGAAGCAGGGCATTCGCTGCAATGCCATCTGCCCCGGCACGGTGCATACGGCGTTTGTGGAGGGCTACCTGGCGCGCGATTTCGCAGGTCGCGAGCATGAGGTGCGTCAGCAGCTCCATGCGCGCCAGCCGTTGGGGCGCATGGGGAGGCCCGAGGAGATCGCGGCGGCGGCCCTTTATCTGGCCTCAGATGAGGCGGCCTTTGTGACCGGCTCTGCGCTGGTGATCGATGGCGGCTGGACGGCCATCTGACGACGCCCAGGCTGCGTTGTGGATGGTGGCCTGGCTCGATAGACATAGACAGCCAGAGACCGTTTGCTGACCGAGCGCAGTCTGAGTGAGCAGCCGCTGGATGATCTGGTCCGTCCAGGTTGTGCCACTCCTATCCTGTTCTGAAGAGCGAACGCCAGAGGAGGTTTGGTGTAGTTATGACGTCTGCAATGGGGGCTGCGGCCCCGCTGCCGCGGCGAGCGCTGGGCCAGACTGGTCTGCAGGTGACGCCGATCTGCATCGGCTGCGCGCCGTTGGGCAATATGCCGGAAACCTTTGCCTACGAGGTGCCCGAGGAGCGGGCTCTCGCGACGATCCGCGCGATCTTTGCCAGCCCGCTCAATTTCCTTGACACGGCGGCGGCCTATGGCGATGGTGAGAGTGAGCGTCGCATTGGCGTCGTGCTGCGCGAGTTGGGCGGTCTGCCGCCTGGCTTCGTCCTGGCGACGAAGGCTGACCGCAATCTGCAGACGGGCGAGTTCAGTGGCCCACAGATGCGCCGTAGTGTGGAGCGTAGCCTGCGTCTGCTTGGTCTGGAGCAGCTGCAGCTGGTCTATCTGCACGATCCTGAGTATATTCCTGATCCGACACAGGACCCGTTCGAGGTCATGATGGCCCCGGGTGGGCCGGTCGAGGTCCTGCTCCAGCTGAAGGAGGAGGGTCTGATCGAGCACTTGGGCATCGCCGGGGGCCCGATCGAGATGATGACGCGCTTTGTGGAGACAGGTCTCTTCGAGGCGGCCATTTCCCACAATCGCTATACCCTGCTCAATCGCGAGGCTGATCGCTTTTGGGACCTGTGCCGGAGCCGCGGGGTGGCGGCGGTGAACGCTGCTCCCTATGGCAGCGGGCTGCTGGCCAAGGGACCGGACGCCTATCCGCGCTATATGTATGGCGAGGCCAGCGCGGAGCTGTTGGAGAAGGCCCGACGTATGCAGGCCGCCTGCGCGCGTTATGGGGTGTCGCTGGCGGCAGCGGCGCTGCAGTTCTCGCTGCGCGATGAGCGCATCGCCTCGACCATCGTTGGCGTAACGCGGCCCGAGCGCATTGCCGAGACGCTGACCCTGGCACAGCAGCCGATTCCTGCGGAGCTGTGGCAGGAGCTGGAAGCCATCTATCAGGCTTCGTAATGGAATACCTGGTGAGGGAGTGAGGGAGTCCGAGAATAAGGGAGGCGGCACCAGGCCAATCGGCCAAATCGGCCAGGGCCAGATCCACACAACGGAGTGCTTCCCGGCGCAGACAGGCACAGAAAGGAGCGAGAGCCGCCATGCGCGATCTTTCTCTCTCTTCCTCTGTGGGAGCCGATGAGCTGCTCCCCATCATTGATGCCCATGTCCACTTTTGGGACCCGCAGCGCTTTCGCATGCCCTGGCTAGAGGGGCATCCGCAGCTCAAGCGCGCCTTTGGGCCGGAGGACTACCGGCGGGAGACGCAGGGGTTGCCGATCGAGGCGCTGGTCTACGTCGAGGTCGTGGTGGCGCCCGAGGAGGCGCTGCGAGAGGCGGCCTGGATCGTGGAGCTGGCGCAGGAGGAGCCACGGCTGAAGGCCATTGTGGCTGCGGCCCCCCTGGAGCAGGGCCTGGCGGTGCGCGCCCACCTGGAAGCGCTGCGAGCGCTCTCGCCTTTGATCAAGGGGGTACGGCGCAACATCGAGAATGAGGCAGAAGATGACTTCTGTCTGCGCCCGGCCTTCGTTGACGGTGTCCGCCTGCTCGCCGACTACGGCCTCTCCTGCGATCTCTGTGTGCGTCATCAGCAGCTGGCGAGCGTTGTCGAGCTGGTACGGCGCTGTCCCGATACCTCTTTCATCCTTGATCACCTGGGCAAGCCGCCGATCCGCACAAGAGAGCGTGAGCCGTGGCGGCAGCACATTCAGGCTCTGGGCGAGCAGCCAAACGTGGTCTGCAAGGTCAGCGGCATGGTCACAGAAGCCGACCACGAGCGTTGGAGCGCCTACGACCTGGTTCCCTATCTGGGGACAGTGATGGCGGCCTTTGGTCCCGAGCGCCTGCTGTTTGGTGGCGACTGGCCAGTGGTTTTGCTGGCTTCCAGCTACCGACGCTGGTATGAGGCCCTGCGAACCATGCTGAGCGCCTACCCGCTCTACGAGCAGCGCCTGCTGTGGTCGGAGACTGCGCGTCGCGTCTACCGTCTTGAGGAGACGACGACAGCCTCGCGCCAGCAGCCGACCTGATCAGGGAGGGAAGAGAAACCGCGAGGAGCGAGGGGAGCCTGTTGCGCCGGCGATCAGACCAGGCAGCTCCGCCTCACTCCTTCCTGCCTGATCTGATCGCTGGACCTCTGGCCTCTGGGCGCGTCCGCTGGTGCTCAGACGGCCTGGCCGGGGCGCAGGGCCTTGAAGCGACGGGTAGTCTCGGTAATGGCCGTCTCGGTCGGCAGGCGCTCCATACTGGAGGCGCCAAAGAAGCCGACCACGCCATGCGTGCGCGCCAGCACGTAGGCGGCATCTTCCGGTTCGGCAATCGGGCCGCCGTGGCAGAGGACCAGGACATCGGGGTTGACGGCCCTGGCGGCATCGTGCATGGCCTGGATGCGCTCAACGCACTGGTCCAGCGTCAGGGCGGTCTGAGCCCCGATGGTGCCCTTGGTTGTCAGCCCCATATGAGGGACCAGGACATCGGCGCCGGCTTCAGCCATCGCGCGCGCCTGCTCGGGATCGAAGACGTAGGGCGCGGTGAGCAGATCCAGTTCATGCGCCTGGCGGATCATCTCGACCTCCAGGGCGAAGCCCATACCGGTCTCTTCCAGATTCTGGCGAAAGACCCCGTCGATCAGCCCGACGGTGGGGAAATTCTGGACGCCGACAAAGCCCATCTCCTTGAGCTGGCGCAGGAAGTAGGGCATAACGCGGAAGGGATCGGTACCGCAGACGCCGGCCAGCACGGGCGTGTGTTTGACGATCGGCAGTACTTCGCCGGCCATCTCGACGACAATGGCGTTGGCATCGCCGTAGGGGAGCAGGCCCGCCAGGGAGCCGCGTCCGGCCATGCGGTAGCGACCCGAGTTGTAGATGATGATCAGGTCAACGCCGCCGGCCTCCGCACACTTGGCCGACAGGCCGGTCCCGGCCCCGGCGCCGATAATCACTCCCCCTTGCTTGACGGTCTCTCGCAATCGCGCAAGTGCCTCTGCTCGATTCATGAGGCTGCTCCTCCTTCGTTGGGCGCTTGAGTTTGTTGAGTCTGAGCGCGCATGCTTCCTGTTGGCTCACCGGCCTGGCGCCGCTGCTCCTGGATCAGTTCATCAAGGCGGCGGGCCATTGCCTGAGCGAAACGCGGGTCGTTGATGTCCATGTCCAGCTCGTGGACCTCGATATGGGGCTGCAGGTCGGCCTTGAGAGCGCTGATGAGAGCCTGGTCTGCAGCAGGATCATAGAACGGCTGCCCCTCGGTGTCGATGAGCGAGACGCCGCGCAGCGGAATGAAGAGAGCCGTGGGACCGCGGGCCTGGTTGAGTTTGCGGGCGATGATGTGGCCGAGAGCGGCGCACTCTTCGGGCGTGGTGCGCATCAAGGTGACGGTTGGATTGTGCTTGTAGAGGCGGCGAGCGCGGAATTTCTCGGGGACGGTCTCCAGCGGGCCGAAGTTGACCATGTCGAGGGCCCCGAGCGAGACCACCTGTGGTAGTCCCACCTGACCGGCGGCATCCAGACGCTCGGGGCCAGCGCTCAGGACGCCGCCCACCAGTTCGTCGGCCAGCTCGGTCGTGGTAATGTCGAGAACGCCGGCCAGGAAGCCGCCCCGAACCAGGGCTTCAAGCGACTGACCGCCGGTACCGGTGGCATGGAAGACCAGCACCTCGTAGCCGCGCTCTTCGAGGGAGCGCCGCGCCTCTGTTACACAGGGCGTAGTGACGCCAAACATGGTGGCGCCGATGAGCGGGCGGCTACTCGGCGTCGGCTGGAAGGAGGCATAGGTGCGGGCCATGCCGGCGATGGCGGCGGCGGCATTGCTCAGGATGCGTTCCGAGAGGCGGTTGATGCCAGCGATGTCGACGACCGAGTACATCATGGCGATGTCGACGGCGCCGACATAGGGACGGGTGTCGCCCGAGGCCAGCGTTGAGACCATCAGCTTGGGGACACCGATGGGCAAGGCGCGCATGGCCTGGGTCACCAGGGCCGAGCCACCGGAGCCGCCCAGGCCAAGGACCCCATGCAGGCGGCCTCGAGCAAATAGCTCTGTGAGCACGGCGGTGGCCCCACGAGCCATTGCCTCGATGGCAGCACCGCGGTCGCCGCGCTCTACCAGCTCTGCCAGCTCCGTCCCCGCAGCGCGCGCCACTTCCTCGCGGCTGATGTCCGGCGGCGTCAACGGTGTCCCCTTGACGCCGGCGTCGACGAGCAGCACATCGCAGCCTTCAGCCTGCACGCGCTCGCGCAGATAGGCGTACTCCTGGCCCTTCGTATCCAGGGTGCCAACCAGAACAACGGTAGCCATAACATCTTCGTCCTTTCCTCTGTCATCCTGCCCTGACTGATCCGAGGGCGGCCCACGCTCCGACCTGCTCGCTCCGATGTCCACTGATTCTACCTCGCCACACACCAGCCCAGCGCCTCGCCAGGGCATTCTCCTCCCAGCGCTCTCTCATCAGAGTCCCATCGTCAATGAACCAACCAGCCAATCAGGCCAGATTCTGCCCGGCCTCCCTCGAGGGAAGACAACTCGTCGTGGGCAGAGCATGACGAGCCACACGGATAGCCCAGGCAACTCAGCCTGCTTGAGAACAGGGCTACCCGCCCACAGGAGTAGTCTACTCACCTGCGCCTGTGGGCGTCAAGAAAGCAAGCAAGCGCTGTCGTTCCTTCACGGGAAAGTAGAGCGGGCGGAGCTGGAGCAGGGGCGGAGAAAGAAGGGCCGAGCAGAGCAGAGGAGAGAGTGCCAGCAAAGAAACACGCCCCTTCCCCCCTGGGTGGTAGGGGAAGGGGCGACAAGCTTCAGGGAGTCTCCTTGAGGTATCCAGAGCGGAAGCGCTAAGGCTATGGATAGGCCGCCTGCTACAGACGACTAGTACTCGGGAGCCGGCGCCGAGGGGGCCTTCTCCTTCTCTGGGATATCGGTGACGAGGGCCTCCGTCGTCAGGATCATGGCCGCGATGCTGGCGGCATTCTGCAGGGCCGAGCGGGTCACCTTGGCGGGGTCGATGATACCGGCGGCGACCATATCCTCGTAGCGATCAGCCAGCACGTTGTAGCCAACGTTCTCGTTCTGCTGCTCCTGCTGAGCGCGGCGCACGCCCTCAACGACCACCGAGCCATCGCGGCCCGCGTTGATCGCCAGCTGGCGCATTGGCTCCTCCAGAGCGCGGCGCAGGATCGACACGCCGGTCGCCGCATCGCCTTCCAGCTTCACATTATCGAGCGCCTTAATGGCGTTGAGCAGGGCCACGCCACCGCCGGGGACGATGCCTTCCTCGACTGCGGCGCGAGTCGCCGACAGGGCGTCCTCGACGCGCGTCTTGCGATACTTCAGCTCCACCTCGGTACCGGCCCCGACTTTGATCAGGGCCACGCCGCCGGCCAGCTTCGCCAGGCGCTCCTGCAGCTTCTCGCGATCGTAATCGCTGGTCGTCTCCTCGATCTGGGCTTTGATCTGGCGGATGCGCGCCTGGATGTCAGCCGGATTGCCGCGCCCCTCGACGATGGTCATATTGTCCTTGGTCGCTACCACGCGGCGGGCCTGGCCCAGATCGGCCAGCGTTGCGCTATCGAGACGGCGGCCCATCTCCTCGCTGATCACCTGACCACCGGTCAGGATGGCCATATCGCGGAGCATCTCCTTGCGGCGATCGCCGAAGCCTGGGGCCTTGACGGCCAGCACATTCAGCACGCCGCGCAGCTTGTTGACCACCAGGGTCGCCAGCGCCTCGCCATCGACGTCCTCCGCTACGATCACGATCTCGCGCCGGCCCTGCTGCGTCAGCTGCTCCAGAACGGGCAAGATATCCTGGACGGCGCTAATCTTCTTATCGGTAATCAGGATGTACGGCTCGTCGATGACGGCCTCCATCTTCTCGGAGTTCGTCACGAAGTAGGGGGAGATATAGCCGCGGTCGATCTGCATACCCTCGACATACTCGGTCTCGAAGTTGATGCCGCGGGACTCCTCGACGGTGATGACGCCGTCCTTACCGACCTTCTCCATGACCTCGGCGATCAGGCTGCCGATGGTCTCATCTGCTGCGGAGATCGTGGCGACCTGGGCGATTTCCTTCTTGCCCTCGACGGGGATGGCCTTGGAGCGAATATAGTCAACAACGGCCTCGGTTCCCTTGTCGATGCCGAGCTTGAGCTGCATCGGGTTGGCACCGGCGGCCAGGTTCTTCAGCCCCTCAGTGACGATGGCCTGCGCCAGGACAGTCGCGGTCGTCGTACCATCGCCAGCGACATCGTTGGTCTTGGTGGCCGCTTCCTTCAGGAGCTGGGCCCCCATATTCTCAAAGGGGTCCTCCAGCTGAATCTCCTTGGCGACGGTGACGCCGTCGTGGGTGACGCTGGGCGCGCCAAACTTCTTATCCAGCGCGACGTTGCGCCCCTTGGGGCCAAGAGTAACCTTGACAGCCTCCGCCAATACGTCAATGCCCTTCTTCAAGGCGTGACGCGCCTGTTCGTCAAAGACCAGCTGCTTCGCCATCGCTGTACTCCACCTCGCTTTCAAACTACTACTACTACTACTGCGTCTTCTCTCTTTCTTTCTTTCTTTCTTTCTCGCTTGCCTGCTCTCGCTGCCTCGGCGCTTCTTGTGCGCCGCTGGCAAGCGCTGACTTAAGGCAAGCGGTCAGAAGAAGAAGAAGTAGAAGAAGTAGAAGTAACGATGTGCTTCAGTTTCCTCACCCAAGCAGATAAGGCGGATGAGAAGAAGAGAGATGAGCGCGATCTCGCGCGGCGCCGTTCCGTCCAATACGGTTCAGCTCAGCACGGCCAGAATATCGCTCTCTTTAAGGACCAGATATTCCTCGTTGTCGAGCTTGAACTCGGTGCCGCCGTACTTGGCAAACAAGACGTGATCGCCCTCGCGCACCTCGATGGGCACCCGGTCCCCGTTATCAAGCAGGCGCCCACTGCCGACGGCGATCACTGTGCCTTCCTGCGGCTTCTCCTTGGCTGTGTCAGGGATGACGATCCCGCTCTTGGTCACTTCTTCCTTCGGAAGCGGCTTGACCACGACGCGGTCGCCTACAGGACGAATCTTCGCCATGCGCACACACTCCCTTCGCTGTTCGTTCGTTCGTTCGTTCGTTCAGTCAGTTAATTGGTCGGTCAAGTCGGTCGCGAACACCGGCCAGGGGCAAGCAAAAGCAGGCTCACAAAAGGACGGCTGGCACAGCCTCGCCTCCTGCCTGTCTGTCTGTCTGTCCGCCGTTCGTCCTGGGCAGCGCTCTGACTCTCTCGCCCGTTCGTCCCGGTGCCGGGCCTGGTTGCTACACTCAGCCGGTACGCCAGGCCGGCGCGGAGAGGAGAGGCCCGCTTCCGCTCAGCGCGACGCGGCACGACACGACACGGCACGAGGCACTGACCGCTGCTCACCGTCCGTTACTTGACCTCGACCGTTTCGTGACTCTCTTCCTGGCTTCGTTATCCTGTCCTGGGTTTTCTCCGCCTATACTAGATGCCACATCCGCCGTTAGAACAACACAAGAGAAGCGTTAGAGTTCCGTAGGAATTGTGTTAGAGGAATGTTAGAATCCTGGCCTGGCCCCAGCGGCAGCGACATCGCGGCGCCGCTGGCCCTGCCGCTGCCCGTCGGGGCATGATATACTGCCGGCAGAAGAGGACGAGCAGCCTGGCTCGGCGCTCTGGATGGAGAAGCCGAGGGGGAGACTGCCACAGAAAGGGGGAATTGTGCGATGCCGATACCTGGGCCAGAGGAGTCCTCTGCTCAGCTGAGCCATGTGGACGCCGGCGGCCATGTGCGCATGGTCGATGTGAGCGAGAAGGCGGAGACGCGGCGCGAGGCCACCGCCCGGGCCCGCGTGCGCCTGCAGCCGCAGACGCTGGCGCTCATCGAGCAGAATCAGATCGCCAAGGGCAACGTCTTGGAAGTGGCACGCATCGCCGCCATCATGGCCGCCAAGGCGACGCCGCAGCTGATTCCGCTCTGCCACCCGCTGCCGCTGACGCATGTCGGCGTCACGTTCGAGCTGCAGCGCGAGCAGGGGCTCATCCTGATCGAGACAAGCACACGCACAACCTACAAGACCGGCGTCGAGGTGGAGGCGCTGACAGCGGCAACAGTGGCCGCGTTGACCATCTACGATATGTGCAAGGCGGTCGACCACACGATCACGCTGGAGCAGGCTTACGTGGCGCGCAAGAGCGGGGGCCAGCACGGCCTGGTTGAGTTCTCGCCGGAGGCACCTGCTTCCTGATGCGAGCGGGGACCCGCAGTCTGGTCCGGCCTACCCTCGTCCGCCCATCGACCGGGCGAGAGCGACGGACCGGACCGCGGACTGCGCTGCTGGTCACTCAGGCCAGGACGCGCTGGCGCTGGCGATAGCGGATGCAGAAGGTG
>NZ_BDGT01000046.1 GCF_001748285.1 Thermogemmatispora onikobensis
ATCCGTCTCTGCGGAGCTGCTCCTCCGCCAGCGGGGCCAGCAGGGGCGAGAGCCTGCCCCGGGTTCCCCATGCCGCCGAAATTGCCCGCGCTACCCATGTTACCCATGATGCCAGTATTACCTCCGCTTATGTTGCCCGGCGCGGCAGGGCCGGCGACCGGGCTACCAGTGAAAGAAGCCTCCTGACCCGCGTATCCCTCCTCGCTGGAGAGCGCACCCGCCTGGGCCTCGCCGGCCAGCGAGCCTGCCGAGCCTGCAGGCTGCTGCGACAGGCCAGCCGCGAGCTGCGCCAGAAGAGACCGCGCCTCAGCGTTGGAGACATCGATACGCAGGACCTCTTCACATTGAGCGCGGGCCGCCGCCAGGTCATTTCGGAGCAGATAGCCCCTGGCGGCAGCCAGACGCTCCTGTATCATCAACGACAGATCTTTCTTCTCTGCGTAGTAGTTTGCGAGCCGCTCGTGAGGTTCAGGGCTAGCAGGTGAGAACTGAAGCGCCTTCTGCCAGGCGGCCTCTGCCCGTGCTCCCTGGCCAGCCTGGGCGTAAAGATCAGCAAGCTGCAGATAAGCGTTGTAAGCCTCCTCCCGCCTGCCCAACCAGCCATACAGCTCGGCGACCTTGCTTAGCACAATGATATCATGAGGCTTGCGCTTCAGCAGATACTCATATTCATCCAGCGCCTGCTGCCACTGCTTGGTCTGCATATAGCAGAAGCCCAGGCCCTCATGCGCCGCTGTGTCGTCTGGGAACTCTACCAGCGCCCGCTGATACTCGCGGGCTGCCTCCGTCCACTTGCTATCCCAACGGTAGCGGTCGGCGGCATCCATTGCTGTCTTGAAAACCTGTCTGTTCCCAGGCATGTGGGCTTCGCTTTCTTCCTTCTCTCTTCTCTACTCAGAATGGGCACCTGCCAACAAGTTCACCTTCATTTTGTCACTAGGTTACTACAATCCTGCATTGAAGCTCTCTTTTTGGTACTAAAGTACTTAGCCCTCCTCTCCCAGTCCCCAGGCCCGGCTTGCCGCCGATCCCTCCCCCCCTCCCTGGGAAAGAGGCCGCCCGACACAAAAAGAGCGAACAATACCGCTTGCTTGTTATAGATAAAGACAAATATTTGCATTTTGGAGTATACTAAATAGTAGCGAGAAAATTCTAGCTATGAGTAGCGTGTAGTAGGGGCAACAGCATTGACTGGCAGCAGGGTCACGCGGGATCTGTCTGCCCTGCCCGCAGCCAGACAGCCAGGAAGGAGGTCTCATGCTCTTCACACGGGCCTTCTCGGGCCGCCTCTCTCTTTCTCCGTTGCGCCTGACGCTTTTTGGTATTACGCTGTTAGAGGAGATGCTCTCGGGCATTCCCACTATTGGCTTACCCCTGCTGCGTCACCAGGTACCGATGTCCTACACGCAGATCGGTCTGCTTTTTACCCTGGGGGCGGCAATGTCGATGGTGCTGGAGCCTTTGAGTAACGTGTTGAGCGACCTGGGGAAGACGAAGAAACTTTGGGTGATCGGTGGTCTGCTGGTGCTCTCCGGTGCGTTCGTGCTGGCCGGTCTCGCTCGCTCATTCGCGGTGATCCTGGTAGCGTTCGCTTTGCTCTATCCCTCTAACGACATCGCCTTGGGAGCGGCGCAGTCTTCGCTCATCGATGAGAATCCCCACCGCAGCACACGGACGATGCTGCGCCTGGCCTTCATTGGGAATTTGGGGGATTTTCTGACTCCGCTGACGGTGACCATTATCGCCCTTCTGGCTCTGGGTTGGGCGAGTCTCTGCTGGTTGGCCGCCGCGATTTGGTTGGTAGTGGCTTTGCTTTCTTGCGCCTTGCGCTTCCCTCAAGTGGAGCGTGGCGAGGGACGGCGCTCGCGTCTGGGCCTCCTGGTGGAGGGCTTCGTGGCGGCGCTGCGCAATCCCCTCATGCTTGGCTGGGTAGTGATCGCCACTCTGCCAGTGATGCTCGATGAAGTCTATCGGTCATTCGTTTCTCTCTATCTACAGGACACGCTCCATTTATCGGACGATGCGGTGGAGAGTCTGATTACATTCGAGAGCGCTTCGGGATTCGCTGGTCTGGTGATCTGCGAGCTGCTGCTGGCCCTGGGGCTGACAGTGCGCCAGGTCCTGGCTGGTTCGGCGCTGGTGGCTCTGATTGGAATGACTGCCTTGCTGTTGACCCGCTCGTTCTGGCTGGCAGGTTTACTGCTCTGTGTGGTTGGAGCCAGCTCGATTGCCTGGTTCCCGCTGGCGCGGGCCCAGGTCTATGAGCGCCTGCCAGGCCGTTCGGGCACGGGTCGAGCATTGTTGAGCCTGGGCACACCTTTCTCCGTGATCTTGCCCAGTATTGTAGGACTCATTGCCGGTCGCCTGGGCATCGCAGCAGGTGTGGCCTTCCTGGAGCTGGCGCCGCTCGGCATCCTCTTGCTGCTGGTGTTGCAACGCGCAGAGTCGCGGCCAACCCTGGCCTGACGGTTCCTTCTTCTCTTCCTTCCTCTCAACCGCACTGTTGATGGTCGTTCTCCTTTGCGGCCTGACCACAGGGGAGAACGACGCAGCGCCGCATTCCTGGCTATGGTATGATGGACGCCAGGAGATTTCGCCTGTGGAGGAAGGAGGCTTCTTGATGATGTCTGCTACGATCTTCGACAGCCGCCCCCTGGCGGCGCGCATGATGGCTGAGCTACAGCAGGAGGCAGCCGAGTTTCGCAAACAGCATCGTCGCTCAGCGCGCCTGGCGCAAATTCTCATTGGCCGCGACCCCGCGGCGGAGGTCTACAGTCGCCAGCTTGTTCGCTCCTGCCGTCGCCTCGGTCTGAGCTGCGTGACGTTGGCCTATCCATTCGAGGTAGATGAGGAGGAGATCCGCTCAGAGGTCGCGATGCTAAGCGAGGCCCCCACAACCGACGGGATCGTACTGCTGTTGCCATTGCCGGAGCACATCCGGCAGCGTGTGGTGACCGAAGTGCTGCGCCCCGAAAAGGATGTCGATGGCCTCGGGCCACGCAATGCCGGCAATCTCCTGCTGGGTTTTCCTAGCTTTATCCCCTCGACTGCCGCTGTAGTGCTGACCGTGCTACGGGAGGCCGGCATCCGCGTGGCGGGGCAGCATGCGGTCATTGTGGGACGGAGCAATATCGGAGGCAAGCCGATCGCGCTGGCACTGATGCGGGAGGATGCCACGGTGACGATCTGCCACTCGCACACCCGCAATCTGGCGGAGATCACCCGCAGTGCGGATATCCTGGTAGTGAGCACGGGCAGGCCGGGCCTGATTACGGGCGAGATGGTGAAACCTGGGGCGGTGGTGCTGGATGCCGGTATTACCACGGTCGATGGGAAGGTCGTTGGCGACGTCGACAGAGAGAGCGTGGCCCGCGTGGCCTCATTCCTGACGCCGGTCCCCGGTGGTCTCGGCCCTCTGACTCACCTGATGCTAATCCGCCATACCCTGCTTGGGCCCCAGTGAAGCATGCCGCCGGAGAAGGAAGGAAGGAAGGAGGGCAAGAAGGACGCAAAGGAGCGGAGAGATCGATTCCTAGGTCTGGGATTGCTGGCGTAGTGCGTGCGGTCACCGCGATTGGTCCGGGCCTGAGCCTCGTCACCGAGGCCCGGGCCAGGTCCTGCGCCAGGCAGGCTTTCAGCTCAGGTCTGCGTGGAAAGCTAGACAGCTCACCAAGACAACCAGGCGGCTGACGGCCCTTCGACGAGCTGCGGCGCGAGTCCGATGCCTGCGCCTGCTTCGTCTGTGGGGTCTCTCGCGGGCCATGCTCGGGTCGGGGCTGCTGCTAGGCTTCTGGCTCGTATTGCTCAAGAAAGCGGATTACTTCGCGTGTGATCTGGCTGGGAGTCGAGGCGCCCGCCGTCACCGCAACGCGCTTCTTGCCTTTGAGCCAGTCCAGTTTCAACTCGGAGAGATCTTCGATACGGACCGCGGGAACGCCGGCCAGCTCTTCTGAGACCTGCACCAGACGGTTGGTGTTGTTGCTGCGGGGATCGCCTACCACGATCGTGAGGTCGGCCCCTTTGGCCTGCCGTACGACGGCCTCTTGCCTGAGCTGCGTAGCGGCGCAGATATCGATGTAGACCTTGACGTGAGGATAGCGGGCCTGGATGTAGTTGATGAGGCGCTGCGTGTCCCACTGCGAGAGCGTGGTCTGGGTTGAGATGGCCAGTTTCTGCTCTTGCTCCGGCGTGAGCTGCAGGGCATCGACGTCAGCCTCGCTCTCGATGAGGCTGATATGGCCCGGGACTTCGCCCATGACCCCTTCAGGCTCGGGATGCCCTTTCTTGCCAATGTAGAGAATATAGTAGCCCTCCGCCACCAGCTCGCGCACCAGCTCATGGGTCTTGGTCACATCAGGACAGGTAGCATCGATACAGTAGAGGCCGCGCTCACGCGCACGCTCCTTGACCAGGGGCGAGACGCCATGCGCGGTAAAGATTACTGTTCCTTCTTTGACCTGCTCAAGGATCGCCGCGCGATTCGGCCCATCGAGGGTAATGATGCCGAGGGCGGTCAGCTCTTCAATGGCATGCCGATTGTGAACGATCTGGCCAATGATATAGATTGGACGGGGCAGCGTTGGATCTTTGGCAGCGCGACGAGCAATCTGCAAGGCGTCAACGACGCCATAGCAGTAGCCGCGGGGAGAGATCTTGATCACTTCCATAACGTCCTCGTTCGTTCCCTGCGCCTGGAAGCAGGCAGATAGACAGCCTTCTCGACAGAAGGGCCGCCAGGACCAGGAGACCGTGCCTGCCGTGGCCATTCTGCGGTCATTCTTATGGTACCATAAAATCAGCTCGCTTTAGCACGGCTGTTGCAGAGAATACGCTGGAGGTCGGCGGGCGTGTAGAGGCAGACGAAAGGTAACAGGCCGACCATTTCTTCAACGGAAGGGCTACGCGCCAGGTCGAGAATGATCAACGGGACCTGGCGATTGCCGCACCCCTGGGCAATGGCTGCCGCGGAAATGAGCGGGGCTGCGGGCGTCACAGCCGGGATGCTGATCAGCAACTGCACTTGCGGCAGCAGCCTGTCCAGTTGATTTACGCTCTCTTCCTCATAGATAGACTGCATGCCCGCTTGCTTTAGCAACTGCACAAAGGGTCGCCGTAGCTCCTCGGGTCCGATGAGCAGGGCGGAACGACCGTGCAAGCCGCCCAGGCACGCATCAGCAATTGATACAACCTGTGGCGCGAGATTCTGCATGCGCTTCTCTCTCCTCCAGAAACATCCTCTTGATCACGAGTGCCAGATGCCATGCTCTGACAGCATGGCTCAAGATGTTCCTGTTTATCGTAGCGTATGGCAAAGAGTCAGACATCAGGTAATCACCTGATTTTGCCTGGGGCCTCCCCGCGTATTTTTTTCTAAGGTTCTGATCCGGCCTGACTTGCTCACCTGCGGGCCGCCTCGCGCAAAACTCAGCCGCAGCAGGGAGGCTCGCGCCCGGCCCGCCTATCATCACTGCCGCCTTGTTGACATCCATTTCAGCGATAGACTATACTAAAGAAAGCTCTTGAACAGAGATAGAACAAGCCAGCGTTGACCCTTCTTTTTTTTGCGTGTCTTCCTGTTCACAGAGGAAAGGATGCAGCGGTTGCTTGTCGATAGCCACGCCCACGTCGATGCTCCCCGTTTTCAGAAAGATCGCGATGCGGTGCTGCGTGCCGCATTTGCGGGGGGGATCGGCTACATCGTTGATCCCGGCTGCGATCTGGAGTCGAGCCGTGCAGCGCTAGCTTTGGCCCAGAGCTACCGTGGCCAGGTTTTCGCCGCTGTTGGCGTGCATCCTCACGAGGCCACCTCTTACAATGAGGAGGTAGAGGCTCAACTGCGCAGTCTGGCGCACGCGCCCGAGGTGGTGGCCATTGGCGAATTTGGGCTTGATTACTTTCGCATGCTTTCGCCGCGCGATGTGCAGCGGGCGGTCTTCTGTGCCCATCTGGAGCTTGCTCGTAGCTGCGACCTCCCCTGCATCATCCATGTGCGCGACGCTCACGAAGACGTGATTGAGCTGCTGCGCGCGCATGGTCGCGGGCTGCGCGGGGTCTTCCACTGCTTCTCGGGCAATGTGGCCCAGGCTGAGGAATGCCTTTCCTTCGAGGGCTTCATGCTCTCCTTCGCTGGCCCATTGACCCGCCCGGGTAACGCCCTGCCCGCAGTCGCCAGCATGGCTCCTCTCGATCGCGTGCTGGTCGAGACCGACAGCCCCTATCTTGTTCCCTTGCCCCTACGCGCCAGACGCAACGAGCCGCTCTTCGTGAAGCATGTGGCCCAGAAGCTAGCCGAGATCCGGGGCCTGACGCTGGACGAAATCGCTCAGATCACTACAGCGAACGCCACGCGCCTGTTCGGTCTTGGAGAACGCCATGAAGCTATTTAATACGCTCACCCAGAGAGTGGAGCCATTCGTCCCCCTCGAAGGGAACAATGTGCGTATCTACGTGTGTGGAGTGACTCCCTACGATACTACTCACCTGGGTCATGCCTTCACCTACGCCTCTTTCGATACGCTCATTCGCTATCTGGAATTCCGTGGCTATTCTGTGCGCTATGTACAGAACGTCACGGACATCGATGACGATATTTTGCGCAAGGCGCGCGAACTGGGTGTGCCCTGGGACGAGCTGGGCAGGCGCGAGACCGAGAGGTTTCTGCGCGATATGGATGCGCTCAATGTCCGCCGTCCGACTTTCTACGTGCGCGCAACTGATGAGATTCCTCACATCATCGAGATGGTACAGAAGCTGATCGAGCGCGGCTATGCCTACGTGAGCGATGGCTGCGTCTACTACAATGTGCGCCAAGACCCCGACTTCGGGGTCTTGGGACGCGCCATCGGCCTCCAGGACTACGCCGCCATGCTGGCGGTGGCCAACGAGCGCGGCAACTATCCCGATGACCGGCGCAAACGCGATCCGCTGGATTTTGTGCTCTGGCAGGCTCAGGCTCCCGGTGAGCCGGCCTGGCCCAGCCCTTGGGGGCCGGGACGCCCGGGGTGGCATATCGAATGTAGCGCCATGGCCCTCCACTATCTGGGGGACCAGCTCGATATCCACGGCGGTGGGGCCGACCTGGCTTTCCCTCACCATACCTGCGAGATCGCCCAATCCGAGCACTACACGGGCAAGAGGCCTTTTGTCCGCTACTGGCTGCATACCGGCATGGTCTATCAGCAGGGAGAGAAGATGAGCAAGTCGCTGGGCAACCTGATCCTGGTGAGCGACCTGCTGAAGCAGTACAGCGCCAATGCGATCCGCCTCCTGCTCCTGAACCACCATTATCGCCAACCCTGGGAGTGCTTCCCTGCCGACCTGCAGCTGGCTACCGAGCAGGCTACCCTCTTCGAGGAGGTGGCGGCCCTGGCAGCTCGCTGCCCAACAACGGCGACAGCGGAGAGCAGCAGCGAGCTGCGCGCTCGCTTCGAGTCGCTCTTAGACGACGATTTGAAGACGCCCGAGGCGCTGCAGCTCCTACAGGAGACCGGCCAGGCTGCACTGGCCAGCCACGATGCCTGTCGCGCCAGCGACGTTGTTCGTCTTTTACGTGTGCTGGGCCTGCGTTGCTAGAGCCTGCCTCTCCCCCGCCCTTCCAGACTGAAAACGAGGCTGAGAGCCGCGGGAACAGGAGCAGTACCGCGGCCCACCTCTGTTTATGCTCACGAGTCGCCCGTCGTCTGCGCCCGCTCCTCCCGGGAAGCCTCCGACGGGCGCCCGCCTGTCATGAGCAGCCCCAGCTCCTCCTCGCTGGCCTCCGGCGTGACGATATCGACAATCCGCCCTTCGTACATTACCGCAATGCGATCGGAGAGTGAGCGGATCTCGTCTAGCTCGGCAGAAACAAGCAAGATCGCCTTGCCCGCGTCCCGCTGCTCAACCAGGCGCCGATGAATGAACTCAATGGCCCCAATATCGACGCCGCGCGTGGGCTGGGCCGCGATCAGCAGCTGCGGGTCAGCGGCAAATTCGCGCGCCACAATCACTTTCTGCTGGTTACCACCGGAGAGGGCACGCACTGGCAGCCTGGTGCTCGGTGTGCGAACGTCGAATTCGCGCACCAGGCGGCGCGCCCATTGAGCAATCTCGCGCAAACGCAGAATGAAACGAGCCCAGGCAAAGCGCGGCCAGCGCTCACGCCCCAAAACGGTGTTATTTTCAATGGTATCGCTGAGCACCAGACCACTACCGCGCCGATCTTCGGGAATGTGTGCTATGCCGACGAGACGCACCTCGCGCGCACTCATGCCGGTAATATCGTAGGTTTTGCCAGCCTGCTCACCGCTGCTATGAGTGATAGTCATGCGGCCAGCCGTGGCGCGGCGCATCCCAGTCAGGACCTCGACCAGCTCGCTTTGACCGTTGCCCTCCACGCCAGCAATGCCGAGAATCTCGCCAGCGTGCACCTCAAAGCTGACCCCTTGCAGCGCTTCCAGCCCACGATCGGATCTGGCATGCAGATTCTCCACCCGCAGCACCACTGGCCCAGTCCGCGCCGGACGCTTCTCGACCCGCAGCAGCACCTCGCGCCCTACCATCAGCCGCGCGATCTCAGCCTGATTCGTCTCGCGAGTCACCAGCTCGCCGACGTTGCGCCCACGACGCAGGACCGTCACGCGGTCAGTAAGATCGAGCACCTCGCGCAGCTTGTGAGTAATGAATATGATCGTCTTCCCCTGACGAGACAGGGCACGGAGCACATCGAACAGCTCGTAGGTCTCCTGGGGCGTCAGGACGCCGGTCGGCTCATCCAGAATGAGGATGTCGGCGGCCCGATAGAGGGCCTTGAGGATCTCAACACGCTGCTGCAAGCCGACAGAGAGCTTCTCGATGCGGGCATCGGGATCGATAGGCAGACCATAACGAGCACTGAGCTGGAGCACCAGCTCACGGGCACGCCGTCGATCGTAGACGGCCACCGGCCCCCCTGGCTCCTGGCCCAGCACAATATTTTCGGCCACCGTCAGCGGCGGAATGAGCATGAAATGCTGATGGACCATGCCGATATGGAGGCGAATAGCATCGCGGGGACCGCTAATATGGACGCGCTCGCCGTTGACAGAGATCTCCCCACTGTCGGGGCGCACCAGTCCATAGAGAATATTCATGAGGGTCGTCTTGCCGGCCCCATTTTCTCCAACCAGAGCATGAATCTCGCCCCGCCGGACGCGCAAGTTCACGTGATCGTTCGCCACCACGCCAGGCCAGGCTTTGCAGATATCGCGCATCTCTACGGCATAGGGCGAGGCCGCCAGGTTTGGACCTGCCTCCTGAGCGAGAGGCGCTTTCTCCTGTTCGTGCATGCTTCCTTGACCTCCTCGGGCGCTTGCGCTGCCTGCTATTCGGCGCTGCCCGGCTCGTAGGGCACGCCATCGGCAGCCGGGGCCACAGTGCGCCCGACCAGTCCGATCAGCGCAATAATGGTAAGAATATATGGCAAGGTCGCCAGCAAATTGGAATCGATGCCCGTATCCTGCAGGCGCACGCTCAAGGCCAGGCCCAGACCAAAGATCAGACAGGCCCCGGCGGCCCCCAGCGGCGTATATTTGCCAAAGACCACCGCTGCCAGCGCGATGAAGCCACGTCCGGCGGTCATGTTCGGATTAAAAGTGCCAGCCACACCCAAAGCAAGAAAGGCCCCCGCCAGTCCCGAGAGCAGACCACTGGCGACAACACAGGCATAGCGAATCAGGCGCACGGGGATGCCGGCAGTGTCCGCAGCCTGCGGATGCTCTCCCACAGCCCGAATGCGCAGGCCCAGATTCGTTCTGAAGAGCAGAAACTGCAGACCTAACAGGATGATGATCGCCAGGTAGAAGACGACATTCTGCTGAAAAAGTACTTGACCAAGGAAAGGAAGCTGCGCCAGTGGCCCCCAGCTCAGCACCGGAAGACGCAGATTAAAGGGCAGACTGGGAATACCCTGGCCACCGGTCTGCACAATATTGAGATAATTGGTCAGCCCCAGAGCGGCCACGTTGATCGCGATACCACTGATAATCTGATCGGCCTTGAGGTGAATCGAGACCACGCCATGCACCAGGGCCAGCAAGCCGCCGGCGCCGATCGCCGCCAGCACCCCGACGAGGACGCTATGGCTGGCCAGGGTGACCACCACTCCAACATAGCAGCCGATCAACATCATACCTTCCATCGCGATGTTCACCACGCCGCTGCGCTCCGAGATGACGCCACCCAGAGCTGGCAGCAGCAGGAGAGCGGCAAACTGCAGAGAAGCCTGCCAGAGATCGCCAGAAGTAATTACCCGCAAAAAGATAGGCCAGAACACGCTTCACGCCTCCCCGTTCTGCTGATGTTGACGCTCCTGCACTGGGATCTGAGCCTGCCCTGATCCATCATCGGCCAGAGCGGCCTTCCCAGGCTCAGACAGCGGCTGATCATTCATCGTTGGAGCCTCCGCTCCGTTGGCGGGCGCCTGATCCAGATCGACCACCCCACCGGCGAGCGCGGCCACCACCGTTGGCTGGCGCGCCGCCGAGAAGCGCTTCACGAGAGCCTGTCGGATCACAGGGAGGAACTGGACAGCGATGCTAAAGAGGACCAGCGCCTCGATAATATAGACCAGGTCGCCAGGCACATTGGCCTTCAGCTGCATCAGAGAGCCACCCTGGCGCATCCCCCCAAAGAGCAAGGCCCCCAGGAAGATACCGATGGCCGTCATGCGACCCAGCAAGGCCACGCCAATGGCATCGAAGCCTGTCGTATCATTGCGAAAGACCTGGCCGATGACCTCATAGGGGTACTGCCCCATGAGCTGCAGCGTCCCGCCCAGACCGGCAAAGAGGCCAGCCAGCGTCATCACCAGCACCACATTGCGCTTGACCGAGATCCCGGCGTACTGGGCGGCGCGAGGATTCTCCCCCACCACGCGCGTCTCGTAGCCAAAGGTCGTGCGCGACATCAAGAACCAGTAGACTACCAGGGCCACAAGTGCAAAGAGGAAGCCGACGTCCACAATATACTGCTCAGGCTGACTGATGGTGGGAAGGAAATGGCCCAGCGTTTGATTATAGAGGACCGAGAGCTTTGGAAGATTCGTCTGGGGGGGCATAGAGGGTGTCTGATCAGCCTGACCGGGGGCCTGCAGCGGTCCCGAAACGAGCCAATCGCTGACATAGAAAATAATCCAGTTGAGCATAATTGTCGTCACCACCTCATGAGCGCCCCGCCAGGCCTTGAGCAGGCCGACAATTCCTCCCCAGAGCGCCCCGGCCAGGGCCCCGGCCACAATCATCAGCGGGGTCAGTAACCAACCGGGCCACGTCGAGCACTTAATGCCGACGAACGCCGCCAGGATCGCCCCGGCAGCAAACTGGCCCTCGGCCCCGATATTAAAGAGGCGCGCCCGATAGGCGATAGCCACCGAGAGGCCCGTAAAAATAAGGGGGGTGACATTGACCAGCGAAAAGGAGAGATTGGCGGCGCTGCCGAAGGCTCCTGAGAAGAGGTAACCGTAGGCCAGCAAAGCGGCGTTGAAACGATCGAAGAGAGAGCCGGAAGCAGTGATCATGATCACAATCAGGCCGGCGATCAGGGCCAGAGCCAGGGCCAGCAGCGGACGCCCTAGTCCGGAGCCAACTCTGCGCAGCCAGAGCAGCAAGGTTGTTGACCTCGTCTCCAAGGCTGGGGGAGTAGGTGAGCGCGGTTGAGCAGTCTGCAAGGCCATAGAGCGAATCCTCCCAGATCAGCAGTCACCAGGCAGGAAGGAGAAGCGGCCAGCCTTCTGCCAGGCTCTATGCTCGGTTATGACACACAAAAAACTGACTTGTAATAATAGCATTGCTACAGGGCAGAGACAAGCAGCGTCTGAGGAAGACAAAGGACAGGCTGCGCCAGTGAGTTCCTGGCAGGTGCAACTCAGCCGCCAGTGGTGAGAGAAGAAAGGACCAGATCGAGCTATCAGAGGACAGCTCGATCTGGTCATGCCCGGGCCATTCACTCACTACGCAGGTCAGGAAGGAATATTCTCAGGGACCGCGAGCGTACCGGCCCTGATCTGGTCGGCGAGCTGGTCAGCCTTGTTCTTGGCATCAGCGGGCACCACGCTGCTCAGCGTACCGTAACCGACACCGTCATGAGCCAGATCAAAGCGCGGGGGATTATTCGTGAACTTGCCGTGAGCGTAGTCGCTGATCGTATCATAGACGGCCACATCCACCTTCTTCAGGGCGCTGGTGATGACGCTCTTCGGGTGGAGATAGTTCTGATCGGCATCAACGCCGATGCCAAAGACCCCAGCCTGGTCGGCAGCATCGAGAGCGCCCACACCGCAGCCACCTGCCACCTGGAAGATGATATCAGCATTGTGCTGATTGATCTGGCTGAGAGCGGCGTCCTTACACTTATCGGTGGCCGCGAAATCCTGGGAGTAATTAATCACCACCGTAATGCTCGGATCAACCTTCTTGGCACAGAACTTGTAGCCGGCGATATAGCGAGTGACGGGAGGAATAGGCAGTCCGCCAACAGCGCCAATCGTATTATGGCCGCGCAGCTGCGAGATCTTGGCCTTGCCGTCAACCTCCATCTGGGCGGCAATGGCGCCAACCAGACAGCCCGCCTCCTGCTCTTTGAAGAAGAGCGGGGCCACGTTGGGCAGCGATTCGCAGTCTTGCTTGCCTGCAGGAACAGCGCAGCCATCGATGATGGCGAATTTCTTGGTGGGGAACTGGTGCGCCACCTGATCGACAGCGTTCTGCATCAGGAAGCCGACAGCGAAGACCAGGTCAGCGCTGCGGGCTGCCAGCGTCAGGTTTTTCACATAATCGGCCTGGTTTTTCGACTCGATCACCTGGCGGGTAAAATGGAACTCGTTCATGGCCTTGGTATAGCCGACGTAGGCCAGGTGGTTGAAACTGCGATCGTTCAAGCCGCCGATATCAGTGACCAGGGCCACCGAAATCGGCGTCTGAGCTGTCGGCGTGGTCGAGCTTCCTCCTCCCGAGCTGCCTGTGTTGCTTCCTCCACAAGCAGCCAGCAGGACACAAAATAAGGCGAGCAGTGCCACGATACGGGCTGATATGCCACCGTTTCGCATACGCGCGTTCCTTTCTTCTCTCCCCGGAGAACCTGGTGTATCCTTAGAAAGGATCTCTTGCAGTAATTGTAGTGGTGCTCTACAAACAAATAAGACGCTCTGCTATTGTCTTTGGCGTAGCAGACAGAAAGCAGATCAGCGATCCAGAGACAAGCAGAGCCTCAAGCGACCAGGACAGCACCGCCTGACTGTTCTGGTGGGATAGCACCCGGGCAGGGAACGGACCTCGCAGCGGTTCCATGTCAATTATACGCTGCAGGCTGGCGACATCTCACAAAAGCCAGGTCCAGGCAGGCGCTCAGCCAGGCGGGCAAGTGGTTGTCGAGCGCCTGGTGAGTGGAGGGGAGAAGGAGAAGAAGAGCGGCGAGGAGAGAGAGCAAACTATCGTGTTCGTTCTCTGGCTCCTCGCCGCATTGCTGGTGTGCAGTGTTATGCTTGCTGTGCGAGCCAGGCTAGCTAGCCAGCCAGCCAGCTAGCTAGCTATTGATTGTAGGAACGTTCTTCCAGAGGAAGCAGGCGGTCAAGACTATGGCCATGCAGAGCTTCACTCAAAGGTCTGCTCAGGCTCGGATCTCCTCCAGCACAGAGAGATTGATGAACAGGTCGCAGCTTTGGCGCAGCGTGGCCGACATTGCCTCGTCGAAGGCGGCCACCTCGACGCGCACGCCGTGATCCGAGCAGTAATCAAGCATCGGCATAAAATCGCTATCGCCGCTGACCAGAACAATACAGTCGACGGCCCGGCTTTCCACAAGCCGCACCACGTCCATACACAGATCCAGATCGAGATCGGCCTTCTTTGCACCACTGGAGAACGTCTTATAGTTCTTCGTCGTAATGCGGTACCCCAGGCCCTTGACGGCCTGCAGAAACATTTGCTCATCGCCGGGCTGGGGGCTGGTTGGGCAATAGGCATGGGCTCGCACCAGGCGGCGGTTGCCGCGCAGGAAGTCGAGCAACTTGCCAAAGTCAATAGTCAGCCGTAACGTGCGCGCGGAGTAGAGCAAATTAGCCACATCGACGAAGACGCCCACCCGCTCCGTCGAAGGCGGAGGGGGGATTGAGACCGACACATTGGTCGGCGACTGATGAGTGCGGCGCAGTTCGGCCACAATGCGGTCGGTCTGCGACTGGATAGCCTGCACGACCGTATTGGCGAACTGAACCATCGGGTCATTCCCGCGGTTATTAGGATAGACGAGATTGTTCCGCTGCACATCGGAGCGTGAAGGGCGCACACCAGCTTCGCGCACAGCCACGCTGCCGCGTGCGGGCGAAGGTTCTGGCGCCATGAAAGGACCTCCGAACTCGTTGCCCAGATTCATCTGGTTCATAGTAGTGCCGGAGATAATATGATAGGTTCCGGCAGGAGCGGTCGGCTGCGAGGCCGGTACCGACGTCGGCTGGGTCACAGGCGGCACAGTGACCGGAGAGACCGGCGTGGGCGGCGGAGCGATTGGGGGAGGCGTCGGCTCAGTGGCCGGCGCGGGCGCGGCAGAGGCAGCCGCTGACTTGGAACGGCGGCGGCGGCGCCGGCGCGAGGTAGCCGCCTGAATCTCAGAGTACTCCAGAGGAGGCAGATCTTCAGGGGCAGGAACCTGGGTCTCCTGAGCCGCCGGCCTGGCGCCGTTGGCCGTCGGCTGCACTGGCAATGCCACAGAGGCAGCCGGCTGTTCCTGTTCTTTTGCTTTCTCTTGTTGTCGATTATCCTTACTGCTTTGCGGCTGCTGCTTACTCCGCTGCTCTTCCGCCGTCGGCTCGCTCAGCATCTCGCGAGACGAGAGCGCGTGAATCTCCTGGGGGTGCTCGCCAGGGCTGGGAGCGGCCACTATCGGAGCCTGGAGCTGCTCGCTCTCGGGCCGACGCTCCTCCTGGACGGCAGAGGCGCCAGCAGCAGCGAGCTTCTCCCCCGTCTCGCGCTGCTCAGGTGGCGCCGACTGCTGAGAGGAATTGACCAGGAACATCGCGCTATTGACCGCTGTTGCCGGGCGATCGAAGCGATAGCGGCGTGCGGGGCGGGTGGCCTGTCCCTCCTCGCTGGTGGATGGAGTGGTCTCGCTCGTGCCGCCACTCTCGCCTGCGCCAGGGCCAGAAGAGGCGGCGGTTGACTCACCGCCGACCTGAGAGCTGGCAGTGGCGGCAGGCTGGCCCTCTTCTTCAGGGCTTTTTTCTCCCTCGGAGGCGGGGCGCTCCTCGACAAACGGCTCGCGCAGGCGCCCATAGCGAGGCAACCGAATGCGCGTAGCTGGGCGCAGCAGCGGGGAGGGAGGGCGCTCTGCAGGCTTTTCAGGTGCCGCTGGAGCCTGAGCAGTCTGCGCTATCTGATCAGCTGACTGCTGTGGCTCCTCCTGAGCCTTGGCCGGGCGCTCTTCCACGGGCGGGGAGGCCGGTTCAGGCTGTTCCTGACCAGCGCCAGCTTCCGCGTCACGGGCAGCCTCGGTGGACGCTGCCGGCGTCAGGGCCTCGGCCTGCCCCTCACTCTCCGCAAGTGAGCTGGTAGTGATAGTGCTACTGCTGCCGCTCTCCACGAACGAGAGGCGTCCGGGGATAGGCACCGTAGGGAGCGGCGAAAGTGGTCTGGCGGCTGACAGAGCAGCAGACGGGCCGCTTTCATTTTCAGCAGGTGGAACCAGGCTGCCCAGGGTATGCAAGGTACTCAGGGCATCTAGAGCCTCATGCACGGCTTCGAAGGTAGCGGCCTGGCGGGCCTCTTCAGCCTGACGGAACTCCTCAATAAACTCACTGAAGGGGCGAACATTCCCCTCGCTGAACGGCAGGAAGTCCTCCATGAGCGGGGAAGGCTCCACATCCCGCGCCGTCAAGGCCTCCTGTGCAGATGGTGTAGAGGGAGTGGAAAAGGCGGAAAGGAGTTCAGTGGGCGAGTAGGCCGCGACGCTTTCCTGGATGCGTTGCGAAGAGGCCTCCGTCTGAGACGGAAGCTCATAGCCAGGGACGGCGTCCGCACTCTCCCATGCAGGTGGTTGCTTCTGCCCTTCCACGGTACCCTCCGATAGCTGCGTCCCGGGGGGCGCAGCAGGCTCTAGAGAAGCAGGAGTTGTTGCGTCTTCGGAGGCAAATGCTTCCTTTGCGACGGACACATCAACGTCGCTCTTCTCTGGCTGCGAATGTTCTCTTGTCACAAAAAGATCTCCAGTCTCACTAATTCGGGACCGGAGCGCAGGCGATCGTGTGGAGAGGTACTTGACGCACAGAACCGTCAGGGCGAATGGACGCCGTCATTGCTCGCCTATCGTCTGCTCTACCTCAACGGGTGCTCGGGAAAAGGCAAGACAACAAAGAGTAAGCATATAGGAAGCACGCCGTACTTTCACCGATCCGCGTTGCAAAGATGGGCGGATGCGCGCCACCATCTATCCGCCCTGCCTGTCCTTTCCTGCTTGCGACAGGCACCTCACGCTACATGCACGTCCGATCCCGATCTCCTCTACACCGTTCGCAAAGCTTCGATTCACTCTTTTTGCTGCATACCGCCACTGAGGGGCGGAACATGGCTGGGGACGGGGCGAGCGGATGCTTCTTGAGCCTCGGCGGTTCGGCCCCGGCCCCGGCCCAGGAACCGCGCGCGGCGCTCGCGATCGCGGCTGAGGCGGGCACCGCTCTCCTGATCACTGGCGAGCGTTGTGGGGGCAGGAGCCAGTTGGGGCGCGGGGCGCCCGCGCTCCTGTCGGCGTGTGATGCGCCAGACATAGAACATGCGCTCGAGGGCGGTCACTTGTGAGAAAACCGCCAGCAGAACCAGTGCCCAGATCTCAATGCCCGCAATCAGGCCAATGGCCAGAATGACGACACGTTCGGGGCGGGCAAGCAATCCTGTTTTACATTCCAGCCCCAGACCTTCGGCGCGCGCCTTAGTATAGCTAACCATCAGAGAGCCGACGACAGCGACAAACACCAGGACAATCATCCAGAGCTGCTCATGGCCAAAGGGCCAGAGCTGCTCATGGAGATCTGGACGTTGCAAGACGTACCAGAGCAGCCCAAAGAGAATGATGCTTTCCGAATAGCGGTCGAGAGTCGAGTCGAAGAAAGCGCCAAAGGTCGTAGCGGCCTGGCGAACGCGAGCCACAGCCCCATCGAACATGTCGAAAATGCCAGCAAACAACACCAGCAAACCGCCTGCCACCAGGTACCCCTGCGCAATCACCAGGGCTGTTAAGCCGCTAAGCAACAGCCCGACGAGCGTCAACATATTTGGAGTCACGCCAAGGTTGGCTAGCGGTCTGATAATGAAAGCCACCAGGAGTCGAACTTGTTGCTGGATGCGTCTGCTTAACATATCTTTATTGTACCATACCTGGCCCTCTTCGGACTAGCTCTTTTTTGCGGCGAGCCTGCCGGCGAGGGCTGATCGCACTACTGGAGATACGCACTACCAGACGAAACAAAACGAACAGAGTCGTCCCTGCCTCCGGCCTCCTCTCACGACCAGGGCAAGGCCAGAACAGAGCGAAGGGAGCAAGCGAGGGCGACGCAGTGCATGTCACCAGTGCGGTGCAACATTGCACAGCGCAGAGCGCGGGTCATCCAGCGGTGAGGAGCGTCGCCAATCAGCATTCCAGGTCGACAGTGAGCGAGTGCCGGGTCCAGGAACAGCCGCCTTGCTGCCTGTGCCCCAAGACAGTCCTGGCCGCTTCTCCCTGGCAAGCGGCCCAGTGATCGATTGGCGGGGCAGCTCTTCGGACCAGAGATCTGACCGGCCCCAGCCAGGGCCGACTACCTGCCAGCGCTACCTGGTTGCGCTCTACCGGAGGAGAAGAGGCCCGCCCCGACTAAACCGGTTCCCGCTCGCGCAGAGTATAGAGCAGCTGGCGCTCCTCCAGCAGCTCCTGATAGTAGTCCACCACACGGCGAGCGATCCGCGGCCAGGCATATTGCTGGCTCGTTTGTAGGCCAGTCTCAACCAGGCGGCGCCGCAATGGCTCATCTTCTAACAGGCGGCAAATGGCCATGCTCAGCGCGAGGCTATCGCGTGGGGGCGCTAAGAGGCCATTGAGACCGTGAGTGATCACTGTGGCATAGCCCTCGATGTTGCTGGCCACCACGGGCACGCCGGAGGCCATCGCTTCGAGCAAGACCACCCCCAGGCTCTCGCCGCCGATCGAGGGCGCACAGAAGACATGAGCACTGGCAAAGTAGCGTGGCAGCTCTTCCGCCGAGACACGGCCCACAAAAACCACGTCCTGCCAGCCTTGCTTCTCAACAAAGCGTTCGAAACCGCGCTTCAACCCGCCTTCGCCCACGAGAATAAACCGCGTGTCGGGATGGTGTTCACGGATCGTGGGGATAGCGCGTAACAGGTACTTGGCGCCCTTGCGCTTCTCAAACCGCCCAACAAAGAGGATGTTCCGCTTCCCATCCATGAACCAGGGCAAAGGCTGGTTCCAGATGTTGAAGCGCTCGAGATCGACCCCATTTGGGATCAGGCGATAGTCCGCCGGAAAGTAGCGCGAGACAAACTGGTAGGCCGCCGGTGAAACGGCGATGCGCCCGGCCAGCCGGCGAAAGTAAGGGCGCAGGAAAGGATGCAGCGATGCATAGGCCAGATAGGGTGTGGAGGTGATCCTGGCAGCAGCAAAGGCGTGAAATGTCCCGACATTGATCGCACGTGAGAAACGCAGCACGGCTAGCGGCAAACCGGGAATCAACGGCTCGTGGAGGTGAATGATATCAAAGCGCTCGTGCTGTAGCACCGAGCGCACGCGCCGCCCGAGATAGGGGTTGAGCGCCACGCGCGCAATCGAACCATTAAAAGGAACGGGCGAAGCCCCGGCCATCTTATAAACCTGCTCCTCTGCCAGCTGCTCATCATCGCGCGAGACCGGGGCAAGGATGCGCACCTCCAGACCCATTTTGCGAAATTCATGCGCCAAATGGCGGACATGTTCACGCACTCCACCAGGATAGCTCCAGTCATATGGAGTCACGAGACCTATTTTCACGAGTCGCTCCCTGCCTTACAATGTTGTAGAGACGCGACTATCCCCTGGACCTTACGCAAGCCCGGCCACGGTCCCCTCCTACTCAGCCAAAGGCGCCATACAACATTTTACCAGACTTTCGCAAGAGCTTGCCTCTTCCAAAAGGAAGGCTCTGCGCGCTTCACGCCGCAAAGACGCGACGATTCCGCTGATTTCGCTTGCTAAAGTGATACTGAGCCAGTTGCAGATAATCGTACATCTGCCAGAGCTTTCCGCCGGGGGCTGTGGTTCCGGCCTGTAGCGACCGGCGCAGGTCCTGGGCGGTCTTCCCCTCAAACCAGGTACAGCCGCGCCCAATGGCATTGAGCGTATGGGCATCGCTGTTGCCCACCTCGGGCAGGCGGTAAACACGGCGGTTGGTGCGCATGGCCACCTGATTGGCGTAGATGCCGCAGAAGCTGGCGTTCCAGGTCTCGATGCCATCGAGGCGCACACTCTTTGAGCCGACCAGACGGTCAAGTACCTCACGCTGGCAGCTGTGGCGGAAGAGCCGGTGGAGCGGGTGGGCGACGATGGCCAGGCCACCTTGCTCATGGATCAGGGCAATGCTCTCTTCCATGCTTAGCCCGGGTGGAATGCGCTGCTCGATAAAGAGGGCCAACAGGTGCCCCTCGCGTGTGCTGACTTCCTCGCCAACAATGTAGTCAAAGCGGTAGTGGCCTCTGGCCCACAGGTCGCGTGCACGTAGCGAGCCTTCAATGGCGTCGTGATCGGTGATGGCGATGACGTCCAGGTCGCTAAAGCGCTCGACGTAGGCGAGAATCTCTTCAATAGTTGCCGTCCCATCGCTGTAGGTACTGTGAATATGGAGATCAGCCCGGCCCAACTTGCCGGCCAGAGAGGCCTCGGCGGCTGTCATCTGTCGATGACGGCCCAGCAAGCGCCTGGCCAGGCTGGCGGGTCGTAATTCCTCAGTCATCCTGTTGCTCATACGTCTAGCCATACTACTCCTTCGGAAGTGAGAAGGTGGGCTCCTCTCCACTTTCCTCGGCCCTGATCTGGTGCCCTTGATCCTCTGGGCTGGCAGCAGGGTGATCCAGCCAGACAGGGGCGAAGACGAGCCACTGCTCGGGATGGGCCCGGATGTAGCGTTCCATGACTTGCACGATTGAGCGCATGAGGGCCTCGGGATTCTGCTGCTCTTCTTCAGGAAGCGCCAGAGAGATCGGCGTAAATTCGCCCTGCATACGCCTGCCTTCCAGCCGCCAGCCGAAGGCGCCAACGAGAGCTGCGCCTGTGCGTTGCGCCAGCATAGCTGGTCCTCCAGGCAGGCGAGCGGTGGCACCAAAGAAAGGCATCTCGACACTCTGGCCCACGACGGCCCGGTCAGCGGTAATGAGTACCAGTTGATTCTGGCGCAATGTGCGCAGAATGGCGCGCATGGCTGTGCCATTCCCCACCGGGAGATATTTGATGCCGTGGCTACAGCGCAGGCTCAGCATCAGTTCGAGCATGCGTCGATCTTTGAGCTGCTCGACCGGGATCACCAGCTCGTAGCCTCTGGCAACCAGCCACTGGCTCAGATAGTCGAACGGGCCAAAGTGGGCGGAGACTATCAGGACGCCCTTGCCCCGGGCCAGAGCGGCGGCCAGATGCTCCTCGCCCCCGGGAATGATATTACTGGCGATCTCTTCGACCGGTACGTAGGGTAAACAGAAGCCTTCGAGATAGTTGCGTGCGTTGTTGATAAACATCCGACGCACTGTGCGTCTGAGACGCCGGCGTCCGAGACGTGTGGCTTGGACCTCTGGCCCCAGCACATGCAGCATGTTGATGGTGGCCTGCCGACGTGCCCTGATGGCAACCATCCAGGCAAGCCAGCCCAGTAGAGCGCTGAGCGGCGGCAGCCAGCGACGTGGCAGGCGCGGAACGATGACAGCGGCAAGGCGAAATAGCAGATACATCGTCGTCGTTTTCAGGCTCCAGGAGCGCTGCTTATGATGTCGTGGCCCATTGCTTTGCGGCGCCTTCTTGCCCAGGTGCCTGGCTCTCTGGAATGGCTGCACAGCCCCTGCCTTCTGAGAGTCGCGCTGGCTCTTCGCCAGCCAGCTCCCTGGGCCGCTATAACGTTCTCTCTGCATTCCGTCGTCCCCGGCGCTGGTGAGGCGTCCGACCTGCCACTGGAGCAGGACCAGGCAGGTCCCTGCGCCCTGGCTATGACGTCGCCCGTGCTGCCTCGCTATCTATGGCCGCTCTCACGAATGCAGAGAGCAGTCAGATTGCTTCCTCCATAGCTAGGGATCAGCAGTCGGCCAGAATGGGCGAAACATGTACCACTGATCGGGATAGCTACGGACCATCTCCTCTAGCGCATCAAAGATAGACTGGGTCAGGCGCACGACTTCGGCCTCGCGATCCTCTTCGGGTTGGGGAAAGACAGGGGGAAAAGCGCGCATGTAGCACTGCCCCCTCCTGCCATACCAGACGAAACCGGACATGATGGCGGCGCCTGTTCTTACTGCCAGCCTTGCCGCACCAGCGGGCACATACGTTGTGCGCCCGAAGAATTTCACTGGCACGCCCTCGCTCTCCGCTAAGGGGCGATCGATGACGATGGCCAGCATCTGATTTTGCTGCAGAACACGCAAAATTGGTCGGGTCGAGCGCTCCATTGGAATGATGCCGATTCCTTTGTCCTGACGCTGCTTTTGCACCAGGGCGTTCAGCTGGGGATCGGCGAAGGTTTCGGCGATGGCTGAGAAAGGCACCTCGCGGGCGATGATGGCGCCGGCCAGGTCCCAGTTGCCAAAATGAGCGGTGGTGAGAATCACGCCGCGACCGGGCCGGAGCGCCTGCTGAAGATACTCGCGCCAGGAGGAGGCTCCCCGGGTCAGGTCGCGCCCCTGTCGTTCGATGGCCTCGATATCGAGGTGGGCAAAACTCAAGAAGTCTGAGGCGTAGCGCCCGTAATTGCTCCAGGAGGCGCGCGCCAGCCGGCGCACAGCGCGATCGCTGGGAGAACGACCCAGGACCTGAGCCATGTTGCGCTGCGTCACCCGGCGCTTGGAGCGCCAGGCCAGATAACTTGCTGTTCCGACCGCCGCCCCGAGAGCGTGGCGCAAGGGCCGGGGTGTACGCCCCGCAAGCGTACTTGTACCTCGTGCCAGCCAGTAGATGACAGACACCGGTTACTCCTCCAGGTTGACTTCAGCCGCCGCCTCCATCTTGGGCAGACTCCCGACGGGCAGCGTTGCCAGCACGAACCCGGGATCGACCAGTTGCTGTAGCCGCTGCAGGCAATACTGAAAGCGCTCTTTATCCAGTGAACAGTAGACCTGACGTCCGGCGCGACGCATGCGCGTCAGTCCAGCGCGCTGCAGCTTCCGTAGATGCCAGGAAACCAGCGGTTGGCTGATTTCCAGGGCGTCTGTGAGCGCTGTGACCGTCATTTCCGGCTTCCGCGCCAGATGGTAAATGATGGTCAGGCGCACAACGTCTGCCAGCGCTTTCATCATCGTTTTCAGTTCACGCCAGTCATTCGATCTGTCCAAGTCGATCCTTCTTTGCGTGCGCAGACGATTTTGTATAAATCTTTGTTTATATACTAACGCGCATCGGCGAGGCTGTCAAGATGGGAATGGAGAGCGCAGAGCTGTCAGAACGCTCAAGAAGGGCTTGGCCGCGGCAGAGATTGCGCGACTCTGCTGTAAGCAGTGTAAGCAGGTCCGCTGGCGAGGGTCGCAGCGGGCAAGGTTGCCGGGGCGAGAAAGGAGATCGAGGGCTTCCTTCAGAGGCCCAGATGGACCTGAGCGGCGGCAGAGAGGAGGAGAAAAAGAGCCGGAAGTGGAGCTTCATCATCGCCACTTCCGGCTTGCTTTATCCATGAGCATTTTTCCTGACGATCCTGGCTGGGCAGGGTAGGCCGTGAGCTAACCAATCCAGACAGGCTCACGAACTGACGGCCCAGCTAACAGAAGTGGGTGACCAGGGACTCGAACCCTGAACCTAGCGAGTGAAGCAGACAGCCAGCACAGCCTTACGACGAGAGTCGCCAGCCGAGGCCGAATCTGGCCCGGCCTGGGCCATGCCAGTTATCCCCTCCCGAACCGGACGTGCACCTTTCGATGCATCCGGCTCTCCAGAGAAGCGCCTCACGCACTTCTCCTGCGCCCCTTCCCCGTGTATCAGCCATTACGCTGATCGTTTGAGTACTATGGGCGCTCCGTCACCATGAGCTACAGGGGACGAGAGAGAAACCCTGTAACTTTTAGGCGATCCCGCAGTTCCCACGGCGCCCCGCTCCGTACGTAGGTCTCCCTTCATGCACAGGTGCCTTCTGGCGGGAGCATTCGCCAGCCCTCCTAATCACAGCTGACGACACCAGGGCAGGCCATCGAGGGATTCAACCCCTGGCGGGCTTGACCATATACGGCCTAGCTGCCGCTATCGGGAGCTGACAGCAACGAGTCTCGGCTCGTCACTCCATCGTCGCTGGCGGACGAGCGCGGCCATCAGCTGCTGGAGACTCCCTATACCGACTTTTCCATCATGCTGTTGTCCCCCGCAACCTTTCGGCGCGAGGTAAGATGGTGCTTTAGCCACGTCTGCTCCAGTGGCGTCGGGTCTTTCCCGACAGGGACGCTGTGAGCACAACGGCGCACTTAAGAGTCGCTTGCTCTACCGATTGAGCTAGTCACCCAGCTTGACAGTGAAGCCGTAGCCCCGAGCTTGCTTCGGGTGCTGCGGTGGCACTGCACAGTGAAGGATAGCATATCTGGCGTTTCCCGTCAAGTAGGGAAGAGGCTGATGGCTAAAGTTTGCCAGCGATTGCCTCTTCCTGTCCCTGTCCCTGGGAGTGGGCGAGAGCGAGCAGTGGGTGCTGCGCCGGGTTGTCCGTCCCATCAACTCGACTCGGGGGGAGCTGCCAGCGGGTTAGAGGGCAGCTGGTGGCCTGAGCCATAACGGCTCAAGAGGCCGCTGCCCGGGCCTGTGCTTCGTCCGACGAGCAAAGGAGCAGCGACTGGAGCTGGCCGGACGGTAGCAAGCGAGGGTGCCGCACCTGCGGGAACGGGCTGCCGCTCTGGCAGGTGGGAGAAGGAGTCAGGCCAGGGCCAGGTCTGGCTGCCAGCGGTCAAGGCCGTCTCCTGGGTTTCGGATCTGGCTGACAGGCTCCAGAGTGACAAAGCGTCCGTATCGCGGCCAGAGAGGGAACCAACCAGACTGGCGGGGGATGTGTCTGAGGCAGTCTGGACGGGCACGGCGGCGGAGAGCACCAGGGTATCGGTGACCGGTTCTGGCTCTGCTCCCGCTCCTGCCGGTGCGGCGCTCAGCGGCGTAACCAGGAAGCGCTGGCGGCGACGCAGCCAGGCAGCCCCCAGAGCCAGGGCAAGCGCGGAGATCAGGCCGAAGGCTATCAGGGCAAAGTTCTGTTTACCCGGCTTGCCCGCTACGCCTGCGGGGGAGGTCGCTGTGGTCACAGGAGAGGCGGAAGAAGAGAGCGCCGGCTGAGGCTGGCCATCCTCTTGCTCGGTACGGGCCTGCTGCTCGCTTTTGTGCTGCAGAGTGGAGGCGATCTTATATTTCAGCGTTGCCGGCGTTGGGGTTGGCGTTGGCGTTGGAGGCGGGGCCTGATTGCGATAGATGGTCATCAGATTCATGACCTTGGCAGCCCACGAACCGGAGCTAGAGGTTCCAACATAAGGGCCTGCGATCAGATAAACGGTCGTCAGCCCGCGAGCAATATAGCGCTGCTGGACGATAGAAAACCAGTCCTGGATGGCCGCGGCATAAGAGGGATAGATAGTATAGCCGCCGGCATCGCTGGGATAGCTGGCACTGGCGCGGACGCCCCCCGGATTGCGGTCGCCCAGGCCAACCCCTGCCGCTCCCTGGTTGGTTTCGACGTACCAGACGGCCAGAGCAAAGGCATCATCGATATTGGTCTGGCGGGCCGCCTGCTCAACCACCTCACCGGTGTCAGCCATAGGGGTTGATGCCAGAATAGTATTGACGGTCTCTGCTGGCAGTGTTGGCGGTCCCAGCACGCTGGCGCCGCTGGCCTGGCTTCCGGTGCTGCCGTTCGTGATTTGCCACGTCAGAACCAGCGCCCCGACGAGTAGCAGCACCAGGCTGATCAGCATGGCCTGCAGCGAACGCCGGAGGTGTGGCAGCGGCAACGCCGGCTGAACAGTCTGAGTGATCAGCTTGCTCTTCATCATACTCCTGTTATCGCTGAAGCCAGCAAGGCGAGCCACCTCCCCGCCACCTTTCCGCCGTGCCTCACTGCAGATTCCAGCTCGATCAGATCGCTGAGGTTAGTCTCCTGCTTCTTTTCCCTGTTCTGAAACTGTATCTATGACAGTGGACTTCCCTGTCTTCTGGTGGGCATTTCTCAGGATGATCTTGTGATCTTCTTTACCAGAGTTCGCAGCTCTCAAGCGTTGTAGAGTAGGACAGGTACCCGGCGCCTTTCTCCTTTCCTACGCCAGAAGGAATGGCTGGAAGGCCGAGAGCGTCTATGCTGATTGTACCATGCAGCGCGAATTTACTTGTATCAATAGCATCCAGCATAGGTAGTATCTCCCATAAATGGTATGCTATACTGGAATGCACGAGAGCTACGAAGGCGCTGCAGGCCCTCTGCCTGGCCGGGTCTTGCTGGTCAAGAGAGGCAGCGAGTTTGGACCGGCCCGGCGGCGCCGGCGGTGGACCGAGGAGCTTTGATGTCCGTGAGGAGAGACAGGGGGTTCACCATCAGTCCCATCAGTCCACAAAACGATCAGGGAAATGCCCAGACGGGACGCCTGGGACGCAATACTCTGCTCCACAAGCGCTACATCATCTTGCGGGTGATCGGCCAGGGGGGCATGGGAGCAGTCTATCAGGCGCGCGATACGAAGCGGGGCGAGATCTGCGCGGTGAAGGAGATGAGTCTCTCTTCCGTGCCACCTAGCGAACAGGGCAAGGCACTGGAGAATTTTCTGGCCGAGGCGACTATTTTGTCGCGACTCAGCCACCCCAACCTTCCCGCCTTTACCGACTTCTTCAGCGAGGGTGAGCGCCATTTCCTGGTGATGGAGTATATCGATGGGAAGACGCTGGAAGAGCTGCTGGAGGAGAATGGCGGGCCCTTCTCTGAGCGGCGCGTGCTGGGCTGGGCCCGGCAGATCTGCGACGTCCTGGAGTATTTACATGGCCAGCAGCCGCCGGTGATTTTCCGCGATCTCAAGCCAGGCAATATTATGCTGCGTCGGGATGGACGCATCAAGTTGATCGATTTCGGTATTGCCCGGCTGGTGCGTCGCTCTTCTTCACAGGACACTCAGCTGCTGGGCACTCCTGGTTTTGCTCCTCCAGAGCAGTATGGCAGCGCTCAAACAGATCAGCGCTCTGACATCTACTCGTTGGCGGTGACGCTCTTTCAGCTTTTGACAGGGACGCTGCCAGAGAAGGGCTTTGGCCTGCCAGATGCGCGTACGCTGAATCCTGCAATCTCGCCAACGGTGGCGCGGGCTTTGGAGAAAGCAGCCTCTCTTGATCCCAATGACCGCTATCCAAGTGTGGCCGTGTTCCGTCGGGCGCTCTTCCGCGTGGGAACACTCCCGTTCGAGAACGGGCAGGAGGCCACAACACCAGAAGAGCTGGCCGAGTTGTGTGCCCGCTTCCCCGAGGAGGGGGCTGACTACCTGTTCAGCGGGGAGATCGAGTCGTGGCTGGAGGAGATCGGCGAGAGCGATCTGGCGCGCAAGGTGCGCCGCTTACGGACGACGACCGGCGATCCTGAGCTGGGCGTTGAACGACTGATCCAACTGATTATGGGGCCAGACGCTCACCTGCGCACGAAAGCGCAGAGGTCCGTCAATGCTACAGCTTCCGCGGCCTCTGAGGCGGCTCGAGGGCGCGCCCCTGCCCGCCCTCGCAAGGCACCGCTGATGATTGTGCGCCCGGCCACGATTCATTTTGGCCAGGTCTACCCGGGCCTGTCAGCCCCTATGTTGCTCACGATCACAGGGAATCAGGGTTCGATTGTTCAGGGCACCATTCAGCCTGTGGAGCCGTGGATTATTGTGGATCAGACCCGCTTCGATGGGATGAGCACGCTGGTGCGTGTGCGCGTGGATAGCAGCCAGCTTGCAGGCTCGCAGCGCTATAGCGGCACTATCGTGATTACGCCCCTCGGCGAGACCGCGGGGAAGCCGGTGGAGGTGAAAGTGGAGGTGGAGGTGATGGACTATACCGCCACGGGACCGATAACGGCTAGCGGGACAAGAGCAGGCAGCGGCCCGGTCTCTTCTGGTAGCGTTGGCACCGGCGCCGGTCAACGCTTGCTGCCTCCCAGCCAGCGCTCTGGCTCGATGGCTCCAGCGCTGCCCGCCTATATCAATCCCCAGGATGAGGCCTATAAGGCGAAGTATGGCCAACCAGGCGGCTGGGACCCGCTACGGGCAAGTCCCGCTGAGCGCCGCCGGCTCTATTGGCTCCAGGTCTTTGCTGCGGCTTTACTTAGCCCCTCTCTGTTTTATGAGTTATATTCGCAGTTGCCTTTCTTTTCACATGCGCCCTTACCACCCGATCCAGCCTTTCTACCGGTGCTGCTGGCGATGCTTCCACTGGCTCCACTGGGAGCCTTGTTGCTGAATGCCGATCACGGCTGGCAGCTTCCTGTGTTACTGAACCGTTTCTGTACGGGGCTGGCCACCACCCTGGCGGCCCTCGGCCTGCTGGAACCCGCCTGGCACAGCGGATTTCAGGATGGGGCGTCTCCGCTCCATGCCTTGACATTGCTCATTCTGGCCGCCCTGGCCGGCACTCTGGGCAGTAGTCAGTTCATCAGCAGTCGCTTGCTGGCCGGAGCGACCTGGGCGATGAAGCGCTTCCGCTTGCCGACCCTGGCCCTGTTGATGGTTACCGGGGTTAGCCTTGGTCTGAGTCTGGCTCTGGGGACCAGCCTGAGTCTGCTGACGCCGCTGGCCGTGGCTGCGGGGGCTGCTGTGGCGTTAGCGTTAATCTTCCGTATCGATCGACTGATTGGGCATCCATAGCTGTGGATGAGAAAGAGCCGATGAGACCCGCTGAGAGGGTGCAATCAGTGCGGAAAGGGAAGGTGGTTGTGGTCCTGGGGCCGACCGCTTCGGGCAAGAGTGCCCTTGGCATCCAGCTCGCTCAGCGCTTCAACGGTGAAATCGTCTCTGCCGATTCGCGCCAGGTTTACCGTGGTTTGGATCTTGGCACGGCCAAGGTAACTCCAGAGGAGCGGGCGCTGGTTCCTCACCACTTGCTTGATGTGGCCGATCCGGGCGAGGTTTACAGCGCAGCTCGCTTTCGGGAGGAGGCCCTGGCAGCGATTGAGGCCATCGTAAGTCGTGGGAGACTGCCTCTGCTGGTCGGTGGTTCTCCGCACTATATTCAGCTGGTAGTAGACAACGTGCAGGTCCCCCAGGTGCCTCCCGACATGGAGCTGCGCCGGCAGCTTGAGCAGCGTCCACTTGCAGAATTGGTCGCTGAGCTGGAGAGACGTGATCCGAGGGCCGCGGCCCATATCGACCGTCGCAATCCGCGACGAGTGATTCGCGCCCTGGAGGTCTGCCTTCTGACCGGCAGGCCCTTCTCCGAGCAGCAGGGGGCGCCTGCTCCCCTTTACGAGAGCCTTCTCTTGGGCATTCATTGGCCGCGGGCGGAGCTGTATCGTCGCATCGATCAGCGTCTCGATGAGCGTCTGCGCCAGGGTATGGTCGATGAGGTGCGTCGCTTGCTGGCTCAGGGGATCAGTCACGAGCGTCTGGAAGCCCTGGGGTTAGAGTACCGTTTTATCAGTCGCTTATTGCGTGGCGAATATGCGAACGAGGCGGAGATGGCAGAACAGCTGAAGGGCGCGATCCATGATTTTGCTCGCCGTCAGCTGAGCTGGTTTCGCCGTGATCAGCGCATTCTCTGGCTGGAAGGTCCTGACCTGGCGCGAGCCGAGGCTGAAGTGGAGCGCTTTCTCGGGGGGTCGTAATGACGGCGGATGTCTTTGCCAGGAGCAGAGCGGTAGGCGGCAGCGGCCTGCTCCCGGCATTCAGGAGGAAAGGGCCTGCTCGCTGGGAGCAGGTTCCTTCCTCCTGGGCGCAGGTTTGCGCCGGGCAGCGGGGCTGACCGCCCTAGGCGACGATCGAGGTTGCTTCCGAACTGGTTTCGGGTCCTTCCTCTGACGAGGGGCGGCTGCCATTGCCATTGAGCGAGCTGCGCGGCGTCACCACAGGCAGATTGCTCTCGACCACCTGTCCCCCATCGATCAAGAGATAGTAGGGGAACTGAGCGGGATCAAAAGCACCGCTGTGCGAGATAAAGAAGACCTGCTCGAAGTGCTGACCCAGCATCTCACCGGTCACTACTTCGACCACAGCCTGTGTGCGCCGCTGATCGAAGGAGCTTAGCGGCTCGTCGAGGAGCAAAAAGCCTGGAGCGGCATTGAGCTCGCGAGGCAGGGCCGCGATGGCAAAGGCCAGACGCAGGGCGAAGGAAATCTGATCTGCCGCCCCACTGGAGAGCGCTTCACGCGGGATATACTCGCCAGCCGCCGAATCCCAGACTCGCCAGCGCAGCGGTCCGCCGCTGGCGCTGCCCTCCTCTGGCTCGGTCACCAGTTGCACATCGTGATAACGGCCACTGGTCAAGAGCGGCAGAATCTGCTGCATGTAGTATTCGGTGCGCGGGACCATCTTGCGCATCAGGCGTTCGATGGCCGCCGCGATCAGCATACTGCCACGCTTCTTGGTTTGATAGCTGCGTTCCTGCTGCTCCATGCGCTTGCGAGTCTGCTCCAGATCGAGCCGTTCGCCGCCGGTTCCCAGCTGCTGGCTCAGCTCCAGCTCCTCCTTCTCACGCAGCTGGAGCTCTTGTTCCAGCTGCTCGCGCTCTTCCTCTAAGCGCTGACGACCGGCGACGCCATACTCGCCAACGAGAGGCCAGACGGCCACAATTTCTTCGCGCTGGTAGCCCTGGGGAGCGGGGCGCCCACGCAGCTCAAGCAGGGAACGAATCCGCTCGTGGATTTCCTCGATTTCCTGCCGACACAACTCGATCTTGGCCCGCGAAGCGCCCTCTTGCATCTGCAACTGCTCCAGCTCCTGCAGAATGCTTTCTTCGCTGGCAGCCTGCAATTCCTGCTGACAGCGAGCGCGGAGGCCGTTGAGGGTCTCGGCAAAGGGATTGGGCGGGATAATCCAGCTACCGAGCACTGTGCTGAACTTTGCCAGCTGCTGATAGTAGCCAGAGAGAGACTGCTGACGCTCTTTGAGGAGGGCAGCGTAGTGCTCGCGGCGCCCCTGCAGTTCGATGCGGCGCCCGAGCGTAATATGGAGTGCCTCCAGCTCGCGGCGCGCCGCGCTCTCTGCACTGCTGACCTGGGCCTGACCGAACTGCAGGCCGAGGGGCTTGACGCGCTGGCGCAAGGAATCTGTCAGTTTCTGCAAGGCCTCCCTGAGAGCGGCCTGTTGCTCGCGGGCGCGAGCCAGCTGTTGGAGGGGATCGCCTGTCTGAAAGCGTTCGAGGCGCCCAAGGAGCACCTGTTTGCGGGTCTGGAGACCTTCCAGCTCCTGCTCACAGCTCTTGATCTGCTCCTGCAGCTCGGTGATCGCATCGATTTTGCCGTCGAGGGCGGCGATCTCCAGCTCAGCAGTTTTGAGCGCCCCCTCAATGATGGCTTTTAGCTCGGCATGTTTCGCGGGGGAATTGAAAACATTGGCCTCGAAGGTCGGAATTGGTAGGCCCTCTTGACCCATCAAAGTCGCCAGCTCATGGCGAGCCTGATCCACGGCCACCAGATCGCTACGGAGCTTGCTGTGGATATCATCCAAATCTTTCGCGCGTGCCTCCTCCTCCAGCTCGCTCACCTGCTTGCGCAGAGCGGTGACCGTCTCGGCACTCTGAGTCACCTGAGCACGCAGAGTAGCCAGGCGCTCACGAGCTTCAGCCAGGGCCTGCTGCTCATTGAGAGAAGAGCGCTCGGCCTGGGCCTGCTCAATCAGGCGCCGGGCCTCATCAGGCGAAGCCGGGACCTCGGCCCCGAGAGCGCGAATCTCTTCTTCGACGCGAGCCAGGGCCTCTTGACCACCATTGGCCCGGGCCGCCGCCTCACGAGCAGCCACCATTGCCCGGACATGATTGAGAGCGTCCTGCTCGCGCTGTAGGGCCTGCTGGACGGAGACCCGTGCGCGACTATAGCGGATAAAGATGACGACGAAAGCGGCAACGCAGGCAGCCGCCAGCACAATGCCGATGACCGCCGGGACCAGGAGCTGCGAGAGCGCCCAGATGAAGCTCAGGAGAGCAGCGATCCCGAAGCCGATGCCGGCCACAATGAGAAAGGCGAGCAAGTGGCGCATCACGCTGAGAGCGGCGGCAACCTCCTGATGGCAGCGCTCGTGTTGTTGATAGGCGGCACGAACCTGTCGCTCCGCCTCTGTCAAGCCGCGCAACTTATCGCGCAGGCGCAGCCACTCCTCTAGCTGGCGCGCCAGATTCTGACGACGCCAGCGCTCCTCATAGGTCACGACCTGCTGCTCGGTCTGGCGCACCTCCTGCTCAGAGCGAGCCTGTTGCTGCTCAGCCTCGCGCAGGCGGCGGCGTGCATCCTCAATGCGGTTTTCCAGCTGCTCAGCCTGCTCACGCGCCGCCAGGCGCTGGGCATAGCGCTCCTCAGCCTGACGCAGCGTCTCTAAACGGGAGGCCAAATGACGCAGGCGCCGCAGCCGCTCCTCCAGGGAGGGCCGTCCGGCCCGGCGGCGCTCTTCCAGCTCGCTGCGAGTCAACCGGGCCTGATCGAGGCGTGCCTGAGCGCGACTGATCTGTGTCTCTAGCTGTTCAAGGCTCTCCTCAAAGGTCGTGCGCTCCTGAGCCTCCTGCTCCAGTTCCTTAATGGTACTGACCGTAGCCAGGAGGTCGGTAGCCATGCGCTCCAGAGTACCGAAGGAGCGCGAGAGATCTTCAAGCTCGCGCACCCGCTTCTCCAAAGCCGGCAGCTCCTCGCGCTCGCGCAGCTCCAGATCGGCGATCTGGCGGTCCAGCTCTGGCAACTCGCGGCGGGCCTCAGCCATCTCATCGTAGGCAGTAATCAGCTCAGCGAGGATCGTCTCAGCCTTCTTCAGCTGCTGCACGCGAGCCTGGCGGCTCTTCAGCTCGGAACGCTTCTGCTGGATAGTTGAGAGATTGCTCTCCTGCTCAGCAATCTCCGCCTCTTGCTGCTCGATCTCGGCCAGATACTCATTGACGGTCACAGCATCCAGGGCCTCCTCGACCTGGCCCAGCCTGGCGCTTAGCTCAGGAATGCGAGCCTGCAGCTCGGCCAGCCGCAAGCGAGCAGAGCACTCGCGCAGCTGCTCCTCATCCTCGGGGGTCAGGCGAAACTGCTCAGCCAGGCGCGTCAGCTTCTCCAGACCCAAGAGGCGGCGCAGAGCAAGCTCGCGTTCATGGCCACTGATCTGCTCAAGACGTTGGAGGCCCTTCTGCTCGATCAGGCAAGAATTACGCAGCGTCTCGCCATCGAGGCGCCCCAACTCAGCAATGATGCGCTCATTAGCGGCACGCAACTGAGTGATTGGCTCGCTCTCGGGCATGCCGAGGCGGCGGACCACAAGCGAGACGCGCTGGCCGCTGCCGCGCTCAATCGTGCGCGTAATAGCCAGTTCAGTGGCGCCCACGGAGAGGGTCAGCTTGACGGAAGCCTCGGTCTCTCCGTACATAATCAGATCGTCCAGCGCCCGTTTCTCCCGATGCGTAGTGAGTGGCTCGCCAAAGAGAGCAAAGTAGATACATTCAAAGAGGGTTGACTTACCAGCCTCGTTCGGCCCCTGGATCAGGATACTTCCGCGCTGGGGAAAGTGCAGATCTATTTCTCGCAAGAGCCTGAAACGCTCGACTGTCAGATGTTTCAGAATAATCATTTCTGCTTCACTCCGTTCACACTCCTCTCGGGAGATGCGAGCGCTCTCCGCCGTTGTTTCAAGAGAGTCGAGCAGAGAGGCCAGCATGCTCGCCGCGACCCGCCCTTTCGCTACCACATCTCCTTCACATAGCTCAGCGGTGCAGAGCCTCCGACCAGCGAGCGCACCGATCAGGCGTCACAGGAGCGGGCGCTCAGAGCGCTTCGCGCTAATGGATCTCATCCAGAGCATTCAGCAACACTTCTTTTGTCACCAACAGAGCTTTTTTTTCTTGTTCATCAGAGGCGGCAGCGATCCACTCATCGGCCAGAGCAGCCAGCTCCTCGCGAGGAGAGAAGCGCTCGGTGGCCTCAGTCGGGCCGGCACTGCTGGAAGCCTCATGGTCAGGTACCAGGGTCAGGGCCGTGTCGTCAATGGCCAGCGAGAAAGCGTGCTGCTCGCCGTAACGGCGGATCTGGTTCAGATCGAGCTGATGATATTGCTGGCGCGTCAGCTCGCCCTCCAGCTTCAGCTGAACCATCGTCTGTTGATCACAGAGAGGGCGCAGACGTTCCAGAATAACAGCCGTGGGAGAGCCAGCGGTAGAAGCAGCAGAGGCCGCAGCCCCGGTCTCGCCGCCGGGCGTCCCTGCCGGTGGAGCTGGCCAGAGCGCGCTGGTTGGTACAACCAGGCGACGCAGGTGTACAGCTTCGACAGCGATATGCTTGCACCAGCGAACGCCATCGCTCGCCAGACCGAGAAAGACAAAGCCAGGTTCGGCATCAGGGTCATTGAAATCAATATGCTGAGTTGGGCCCGCCACGATCAGCTCGCACTGGCCAATGCGCAGCTGCTGAAAGGCGTGGTGATAGCCGGCCAGGACATACTGGAACTCTGTCTGCCGTGCCAATGTCGAGCGGCTCACCAGAGCCTGGGCCTGGGCCTGGGCTTCAGCAGGGGCGGGTTCGGCGCTCAGGCCCTCAATAGGGGCATGGAGAATCAAAATACGGATCTGGGCGCGCTCAAGCTCAGCAGCGGGACGAACGTAGGCCAGCGGATCACCTTCCTGGCCAGCGCGCACACTCAGACCACAGAGGCCGACCCGTATCGGCCCAATCTCACAGAAAGCCGGCGCTAATTCGATCAGAGGTTGCCCGCTTCCCAGATTGGTCCCCGACACTGTCACAGCCGACAGATGGGAAGGGGGAGAGAGCGGCTCAAAATAATGGAGGGCGCCGAGGCGGGCAAAGCTCAAGTGAGGCGCGGGCAACGCCCCCTCAGCGAGGGCCCGGCCCAGCGGCGGCGTATCGTGCAGCCCACCGACCATAAACGTGCGCACACCCGCCTGACGGAGCTGAACCAGACGCTCGGCTACAAAGCTACGCTCATGCTCAGCCGGATTCAACGAATCGAAAAGATCCCCGGCCTGGATGAAAAGATCGACGCCCTGACCAATCGCGAAATCGACCGCCTGTTGAAAGGCATGCCGTAGCTGGCGTGCTCGCTCCTCGCGGCGGCGCATCGGCTGGCCAGCGGCTGCGCCCAGATGGTTATCCGCCGTCAGGACCACCGTGATCACATCGCGCGGGCGCGACGCCGCATCCTGCCCCTCATTCGCCTGCTGCTCAGGGTCCAGCTTCTTTTCTGAACCCTCCTCCACAAGTTCTTCTGTCATCGCAAGCTACTTCCAACTGAACTGAGAGACGATCTTACTGCCGTGCAACAAGTCGCAGTGATCTTTCCTGCACACAGAATTGATGGTAAGAGGAGTCTATCATAAATTATGACGATTAAAAAACAGGCGGCCCGGAAAGAGGGACCATTTGGGGGATGAGCAGGCAGGCCACGTTCCTTTAGGGAGGCTACCCTTGCCCTTTCAGACAACCGATCAGACAGGCTAGCGGGGCTTCCAGGAAGAGACAAATAGAGGACGAGTGACACAAAAGTACTGCCTGAAAACAAGAGCTTGGGCAGACAGCAAGTGAAAACATTACTATATTATATGATTCATCGTCTTGCACTCATCCTCTTTACCGTCATCCATTGTGGGCTTAGAGGGAGTAGAGCAGAGTGGTGGCAGTCAAAACCTTGAAGGATGGCAGGGAGAGCAGAGAGATCCTGCTCGCCTTTGCCAGGAGCATAAAGGAGCGCGATCTCGTGACCTACGAGCATTCGCGCCGTGTTGCTGTCTACGCCTATCGATTGGCGAGTAAGCTGGGGTGGGAGCACAGCCAGGCCCATGATCTGGCCCTGGCGGCTCTGGTTCACGATCTAGGGAAAACCTGGATAGCCAACGAGATTTTGCACAAATCCGCCGCCCTCTCCGCAGAGGAACGGCGCAAGATGCAGCGTCATCCAGTGATCGGCGCTCGTATCTTGCTTGGGTGCGATGTGGACCCGTTTTATGTTGAAACGGTCTTATACCATCATGAGCGCTGGGACGGCCAGGGCTATCCTTCTGGATTGCGCGGCGAGGCCATTCCTTTGAGTGCGCGCATTTTGACGGTGG
>NZ_BDGT01000047.1 GCF_001748285.1 Thermogemmatispora onikobensis
TAAGCGCCTGACTTTTACCTTCTGAATCTGCTGCTCACTCACTGCTGCCTCCAGGGAAGGGAACTGCTGCCGACTGCGGTCACCGGATCGGATGGGACGACCGGCTGGCTGGTGATTTGGCTCTTGAGTACCAGCCAGGCGGTCAAAGCTCTCTTTTTCTGGGGAATCATACCCAGAGTAAGCGAGCCAGGTCAACAGATCTCCCCCAAAGGTCATAGCTTTTCGTCCTCACCCTCCTCATCCCTCGGCTCCCCGGCGGAAGAGAGGGCGCGCTCCGCCTCGCTCTGCCCGCTGACCTCCGCGCTACCGCAAGGCCGTGTCCTGGGAATCTCCAGCGGCTGGCCACTGGTGGACCTGGGAGACTGTGGCTCGACAGGCCAGTCGCGCTCTGGCAACCCAGGCGCCAGGTCAGCCCCGGAGCGAGCCGGCGAGAGGCCGAACGCTGTCAGCGAGGCAGGGGGAGCGATCCACGGAGAGAAGCCAGGTTCAGCTGGCGCCCCAACCGAGGAGGAGGGCAGCTCATCCGGCAAAGGGGTTCCAGAAGAAGCCGCTCCACTGGGAGACGTGCGCTCACTCCACTCAGAGCGAGACCCGGCAGCAGACGAGGGTGGCCAGGGAATCTCGGTGAGGGCCGGCTCCAGCTCGCCGCGCGAGAGGTCGAACGTCTCTAGAACCCGCACCAGCGAGGGCGGATCTGGCATCGGGGTCTCCGGCGCTCCCAGCTGACCAGGCAGGCTCTTCCAGGGCAGACCAGCCGAAGAGGAGGCCGGGAGGGCGGAATCCATAATCGTCTGCTGCGAGAGGGGTACAGAGGGCAGGTTAGCAGGCCAGCGCGGTCTGAGTGCAAGCAGAGAGACGGCGAGAGCGAGGGCAGCACACAACGGCAGGAACCAGAGATGCCAGAGCACGGCCAGCACCAGTGTGCCCCCGCTCAACATGGAGGATGCCACGAGCGCGGCCAAAAAGAGGCGCGGCAGCCATTGTGGCGAAGCCACAGGCGGTCTTGGCAGTTGAGACGACCGCCGCCGCATCAAGCGAGCGCGGCGGCGCTGAGCGGCCCTGTTGGTCTCCACCAGCCTCCGCGCCGTGGCAGGCCAGAGCGCGCGACTCACCCCACGAGAAAGGTTGCTCGCGCGCTCAACCAGGATATAGACTTTCTTATCGCTCTTGCTGTCTTCACTCATCACACATCCACCCCTGTGCCAAGAACAGGGCCACCACCCAGTCCCCCAGAGAGATGACAGCCAGATGATCGATCCTTCCTGTCGCGATACTGAAGTGCCGGCAGGAAGCCGGTGACACCCCAGTGCCTCCGCGAGGGACACGTATGGAGACAGAGGCACGCACCACACCACACATCATCCCTTGCTATATACGATGATACGCCGGGTACCAAAAAGGAGATACTGGCCGGACGGCAGTCCATCGTACGAGTCCTCAAGGAGAACCGTACACCACAACCAACGAACAACAACCCCACCGCAGCGGGAAACCCCCTGACGGGCGGCCTTGAGCTGGCCCAGCCCGAGGCGGGCGGCATCGTCACCCCACCACCACATAGCTACCTCCTGCCGGCCTGTCTGCCTGCCTTCGCACGCACGCATCCGGCAGGCGGAGGCAACCCACCCCGGGTCAGACCATGCTTTCCCGCACCGTCCGCTCCATAACTACAGCCCGGCGGCACCGTACATAGCAGCGCCGTGGCGGCACGCTTTGGTCCGCGCGTCTCGCAATTCGCCCGCCCGTCCCTTCACGCACCGCCAACGACGCACCACCACTGAGAGGCCAGAACACGCCGCGCTCCCAGGGACTGGCCGCAGCGAAAGCCAGCCCCACCACGCGCACGCTCCACTTCCAGACCTCTCCGCGTCTGCTCGTGCCCGCGCATTGGCACTTCACTACCGCGACAGGAACACGCTCATGTGTGCACCTGCACCGTAGCAAGTCAGAAGGAGCACGCTCCTTCTCGAATACCACCCCCGCTTCTTCAGCTTCAAACAAGCTCGGATCTGAGATCACGCTTTTATTGTACCTCTCTCTACTTCTTCATCGGTTACGATAGGATGAAATTTGAGTTGAGAAACAAAAGCATGTATTGCAGATTTCTTAACTTTTCGATAGATTTATTACACTTTACAAAGATATTATCTTGAAAGGTATCAGCGTTAAAGCGGCATCCAAGTGCTTAAAAGAAGATGATAGTGATAAATATTTCAGGAGAGAAGCAAGAAAGCAGTGGGGGGAGAGGTAGAACAGCTAGCCGAAGAGGGAGGGAAAGAGAGCAAGGCAAGAGCGACAGTTAGAGCCAGGGCGGGGTTCAGGAAGCCCCAGGCTGGAGAGAAAGGCGGGGAAGAAGAGCGGGCCGCGGCCAGGAGTGCCGGGCAGGAACACCTCTCAGAGCAGAAAGTACCAACGCCGGCAACCTCAAGCGAGCAGCGAATGCCGGCGCTGTTTTCTGCCTGTGCGGGCCAGGTCGTGATCCTCTATCCTCTTGCCTCACCCGCTAAGATGGCGGCTCCTCACGCTCAATCTCCACCTGGAGCGGTCCCTCCAGCCCCTCAGCAGAAGGTCCATAGTAGGGTGGGTCCCACTCAAACGTAATCTTCTGACGCTTGATCGGGACAGCGGCCTGCAGCTTATCCCAGCGATCTTCACGGGTCATCGTAATTTCCACATGCTGCTCATCGACCTCCAGGCGTTCGGAGATCACCCGCAGCAGATCGGCTTTGATCTGCTCCAGCAGCTCCGGGTTGACCTTCACCCGGTCCTGGACCAGGACCACCTTCAGGCGTTCCTTCGCCAGCTCGCCGGGCCTGGGCCGCTTGCGACTGGCCATAAAATCAAGCATACTCATGATGCACCATCGCCTCCTTGATCAGGACGGCCAGGACCGTGTGCGCTTCCCAATCACGGCGGGGCCAAAGCCCACCAGGCGGCGCAAGCGCTCCATCAGCGTTGGCGCCTCCATCAGCTCCTCAAGAGGGATCTCCTCACCCAGAATGCGCAGCGCAGCATTCATAAATGCCTGACCGGCACGCGAGCGCTTATCATAGACCACTGGCTCACCCTTATTGGTGGCCACGATAATCAACTCATCTTCGGGGACAATGCCCAGCAGATCGATCCCAAGCACTTCCAGCACATCCGCCACATCCATCATATCACCGCGTCTCACCATGTCGGGACGCAGGCGGTTGAGAACCAGGCGCGGCTCCGGCTTGCCCGCCGCCTCGACCAGCCCGATGATGCGATCGGCATCGCGCACCGAGGCCATCTCGGGATTGGTCACAATGATGATCTCATCGGCGCCCACGATGGCATTGCGAAAGCCCTGCTCGATGCCTGCAGGCGAGTCGATGAGCACAAACTCGAATTCCTGGCGCAGCTGCTGGCAGAGCTGCACCATCTGCACGCTATTGATGGCATTCTTATCGCGTGTCTGAGCAGCGGGCAACAGGTAGAGTTCGGGCAAACGCTTATCCTTAATCAGCGCCTGACGCAGGCGACACTGCCCTTCAACCACATCGACCAGATCGTAGACGATGCGGTTCTCCAGTCCCAGCACAGCATCGAGATTGCGCAGCCCGATATCCGAGTCAACTACCACCACCTTCTTACCCTGCATAGCCAGGGCTGTTCCCAGGTTCGCCGTTGTCGTTGTCTTGCCAACGCCGCCCTTTCCCGAAGTAATCGTGATCACCCGGCTATCCATGCGCATGCTCCCAGTCGATTCGGAAAACACCGTTCTTTTCGCACACCTAGCAAAATATCACAGCAGCGACCAGTCGCCAGTCGGTCACTCAACTCAGTCAACAGCCGGCCAGAGCATTCATCTGCAAAGCAGCTGAGCTGGCCAGCTGAAAAGCAAGCAGGGATTGCGGCACTCCTTCCTCATCAGCCCCTTCTGCTGGCCACAGCTGTGCTTCCTCTAATCTCAGCACGGATGTCAGCCGGCTCAGGGAGACGCCCCTGCTCCACTGCAGAGCAGTCACCGCCTGCCCTCACTCTCCAGGGCGACCAGCGCCATAGCCAGCAGCCAGCAGCTACGCGGTAGAGCGCCTGGCCGGGAGCAGCCCGCCCCAGGTGCCCGCTGTCCTTACTTACGCGGCGGGCGACCATTGAGCCAGGTTTCAACCACGATCTGGCCCTGGCGAATCGAGGCCACCTCTGGACGCGGCTGCACCTCTAGCCCCTCGGGCGGACGAGAAAGCAAATGGGCGATCCGCAGCTGGACAGGCGCCAGCAGCAGCGCACAGACCAGCGCCTGCTCGTTATCGGGATAGCCGGCATGGACCATACCGCGCAAGACCCCCCAGACGATCACATCGCCCCCCGCCACAACCTCCGCCCCAGGATTGACATCGCCCAGCACTACAATATTGCTGTGGTGGTGAATCGCCTGGCCAGAACGCACCGTCCGACGCACAAAGAGCGTATCATCTGACTCACGCGGATCACGTTGACCCGCACCCGCCGTCAGTCCCAGGTCCACAGTCACAGCCCCTGCTCCTGTCTTCTCATAGGGCGAGTATGGCGCATATGGCCCAGCAGCAGCATAGGCAGGTCCTCCGTTCAGACCCAGCCCCAACCGGCCCCCCTCGCTCAGGCCCCCCCTGCGCATGCCGGCAACCTGCTCCAGGGAAGCAATCGACATCCGATAATGCGCCAGCAAATTTTCGAGCTGAACCCGTTCGCTGGCCTGGAGCACCCGCTGCCGGGTGTCAACCGTCAGCGTGGCCCCGCGAAAAAAATCCGGAGCTTCAGCCAGCCGCTCGGCCAGCGCTTGCAATAGCTCACCAAAGGGAGTACCCGGCTCCAGCGTCAAGAGCAGGCCGTGGCGCGTCCCCTTGATGGCGATCTGCCCCTGGACAGGCAGCTTCTCCTCTCGCCGCTCCCCCTCACCACCTACCACCCAGGAGGGAGCTTCACCCGCCTTCTTCTGCCGGTCGCGCGCACTCGACATGGCCTGCTCGGCAGAACCCTGCGCACTCATTTCGCTCGCTGCTTTTCTTGTATCAGTTTCTTCTCTTTTCATTCAGGCAGGAGTTTCGATTTCTTACCGGCACTACACTTTTACCCGTTCTGCTTCAACATTCCCTTGAGGGCCGTCGCCCGCAGTCGAACGGGCCATCTGCAACGAAGAACCACCTTCTGACGCTACCAGGTTACAGTATAAACGCCAGAGCAACAAAACGCAATAGGAGCAGCTTCTTTGCCTCTCTTTGCCAGCCGGCGTTTCTCCCTAGTTCAGGCGATAGCGCGCACCCCCTGCCCGGCTTGCTGTTTGGAACGTACCATCGATTGAGGCCAACATTACCACATTCCTATTGATAGATGAAGGGCTGGACACGGGCCTTCGACTCATCTATTATAGTAGTACATTCTCCTTGCTTTCCTATCCGTGCGTCCAAGATAGGGGCAGCGATTCACAACTTCTGTTAGAGGCCAGGAGCTTTTCACTGCAGAGATCACTCTTGCTCTTCCATATTGGTCATTATTCGTATTCCCTCGGCCAATGTTAAGGAGGCGACCGATCAGCTGCTGCTGGGCTGACGGTCGCGATCTCTTCAGTTGGCCGGTACCCGGATAGCCTGGCCATCCAGCGCCGCTGCTCCGGCTTCCGGCCTGGCTCTGGACGATTTGAACCTTCAGGAGTTCATTACGATGGCTTTAGAAGCTTTGCAGCGTCTGGACCAGCAAAAGGGTGACCTTCCTTCCCAAAGTTATGTTCCACGAACAATGCCCCAGGCTCTCGGCATGTTCGACATGATGATGATCTTCATGATGATCATGCTCTTCATTAATAATCCAGTAAGCACGATAGGCTCAGGACCGGCCGCTTTCACTTACTGGTTGCTGGGAGCTGTGGTCTTCTTTATCCCCTGCGCGATCGGTGTCGCTCAGCTGGGCGTTCTTTATCCTCATGAAGGCTCAACTTATATCTGGACCCATCGCGCACTGGGAAATTTCTGGGGCTTCTTCGCTAGCCTGATCTTCTGGATGCCAGGTCTGCTGGCGATGGTTGCAAGCCTGAGCATTGGCATCGCCTTTATTCAGGGCCTGAACTCCTCCTGGCTGACTCAGCCCTGGCAGCAGGGCCTGCTCTGCATCGCCTTGCTGATCGCTTCCACCTTGCTGGCGCTGCAGCCGATGAGTACGCTGCGCCTGGTGATCAATGTGATTACGCTCATGACCTATGCGGTGGTGGTCTTGCTCGGCGGGGCAGCCTTGATCTGGCTGGCAACTGGTCATCGTACAGCGACGCCCTTCAACGATCTCCATTCCTGGGGCATCGATCCTTCTAACTTCGTGCTCTATGGCAGTGTGGTGCTGGCTTATCTCGGCGCCGATGTCTCGATGATCCTTGGTGGCGAAATGGCCAGTGAGCGCATTGCCGCCCGTCATGTCTCCTGGGGCGCCTTCTTTGTGATTCTCAGCTATCTGGTGATCACCTTCGCCCTCCTGGTCGTCCTCGGTCCCGACGCCGCCAGTCAGGGGCCTTTCGCGGTGATCAACGTCATCGATCATGTCTTCGGCAAGTTCCTGGGCAACGTGGCCGCCGTCTGCGTGATCGCTTATTTCCCGATCTTCACCACCCTGTTGAACGTGGCGTTCGCCCGCTTGCTGATGGTGGCCAGCATCGACCGCTTTCTGCCGCTGGGGCTGAGCCGTTTGAATCGCAATCGTCAGCCTGCGAATGCCATCGTCTTCCAGACAGTGGTGGCCTGCCTGTGCGCCGCCTTGATCTTCCTGCTGCCTTATCTATTGCCTCTGGGACAGCCCACCGATTTGGCCACGGTGGTCTTTACGGTGACGCTCTCGGTGCTGACTCTGGTCTGGGCTTTTTCTTCAATCTTTATCTTTGTCGATCTGGCGATCTTCTATTTCCGCCAGCGCGAGCGCTTCCTGCGCCTGCTGGTGGTGCCACTTCCAGTGCTCTGGCTCTGCATTATCATCGCGCCCCTTGCCTGCTTAATGGCAATGATTGTAACATTATTGTACTCGCCGATCCCACAACAGATCAGCAATGGCCAATGGTGGTACATTGTAGGCGGCTTGACGGTGATTTGCCTGGTGCTATGCGGCATCGCCAGTATGTTCGCTATTAGCCAGGCCGCCTGGCAGGATCAGAGCTTCGAAGCGTGAATAGACTTTGCCTGCTTCCGCTCCAGGTGCCGGAGTGGTTGCCTCTCTCTCTTGCGCTGAGGGCCGGACGCCGTTCGAGACTCAACCCGGTCTGAATGGTTCCGCTGTGCCACACACCGGGCTGAGGTCTGCTCACCGCTCTCAGCTCTCTTGCGCCACGCTGCTGCCCCGTCCCGGTGGGGCCACAGCTGCTTTCGGGTCACGAGCAGCCTTTGTGTTGGCCGCTCGTTTACAGTTATTTCGTTGTTTGTAAAGGAGTGGATCGCCATGACGCTTAAGTCTAGCGCACCAACCGAAGAGCAGGGCAACCTGCGATCCGGGACAATCGGCTTGCCCGGCGTGCTCTTCCAGTCAATTACGACAATGGCGCCGGCTTCCGCTGTTTCTTTTAGCTTGAGCGCCGCGGTGCCTTTCGCCGGCACCGCTCTCCCTCTGGCGGTGACGATTACGCTGGTGGTCAGCGTGTTGATCGCCCTGAATATCGGGGAGCTGGCCCGCCATCTGCCTTCCGCTGGCGGCTTCTTTACTTATATCGGTCGCTCGCTCGGCTCCATTCCTGGCTGGGTGACCGGCTGGATCTTCGATCTGGCCTATCTGTTGATTGTTCCTCTGCAGCTGCTGGTTCTGGGTCCGGTGGCCGATTCGATTGTGCCTCTGGGTCCCTATGGCTGGGCTATCTGGGCTTGCATTTTTGCAGTGGTGATTTTTGCGCTGACGTACTTCGGCATTAAGGTCTCCGCCGATGTGGGCGTGGTGCTTGGCTGCATCGAGATCGGGGTCTTTTTGCTGCTGGCTCTGTGGCTCATTGTGACCGCTGGGAACAATAATACGCTGGCAGCCTTTAATCCGGCTTCCAGCGCGCAGTCCGGTTTCGGCGGCTGGCAGGGCGTACTACTGGGGATGATCTTTACTGTGCTGGCTTTTGCTGGCTATGAGTCCTCGGCTCCCCTGGCTGAGGAAACGCGCGATCCGCGCCGTACCGTGCCTCTGGCGATTGTGCTGGCCGCTCTCTTGATCGGTCTTTTCTATGTCTTCTGTTCTTATGCCGCGGTGGTCGGCTGGGGGCCGGCGAAAATCGCTTCTTATACCGGCGATCCAAACCCCTGGGGAACAATGGCGCAGCGCGTTTGGGGTGGCTTCAGCATCATTGTGAATCTGGCGATTCTGAATAGCGCTCTGGCCAACTCGAACGCCGGGGTGAACGCTGTGTCGCGGGTGCTCTATGCTATGGGCCGCGTGCGCGCGCTGCCAGGGGTCCTGGCTCATTTGAATCGCTTTGCTTCACCCGATGTGGCCATTGTTTTCACAACGGTGGTGGGCATCGTGCTGACGGTGGCGCTCGGCCTGGCCTTTGGAACAGGGACGGCGTTCGCTCTGATCGGGACAATTATTGTGCTGCCCATTATTCTGGTCTACCTGGCAACTTGCGTGGCAGTGCCGGTCTTTTATCTGCGCGAGCACCCCAATGAGTTCAATGTCCTCCGCCATATCGTGCTGCCGCTGATCCCAACGGTGGTGCTGCTGATCGTGCTCTGGTTCCAGGCAACGCAGCAGTATGAGGCTCCGCTGACCTGGGCCTTCCCGCTGGCGGTGGCCTGGCTGGTGATCGGGATTATCATCGCTCTGGTGCTCCGCTTCCGCGCTCCCGAGGTGCTGGAGGCCAGCAGCAAGGTCTATGTGGAGGCAGAGTAAGCCCCCCCGAAAGAGGTTGCTCTTCTTCTAGCTAGCAGGAGAAGACAGCGCTGGGGAGAGGCGGACCGCTCGTCGGCTCCGCCTCTCTTTTTTGTTGAGCATGTATCGTTTCTTTGCTTTCTTGCTCTGATTGTGCTTGGGCTTGCTTCGGCTGCCGCTGTTTTTTTACAATAGCGGCCAGAGATCTTTTTTCTGGAGAGAGCTGGCTGATGAGTTCTGCTCTGCTTCCCGGCGATTTTCTGCGTTTTCCGACAGAGCGCGAGCTGGTGCTGCGCGCCCAGGAAACGGTGGTGGGGGTGATCCCTGAGATCTGCCTGGTTTCTCATTTCCAGGTTGGGACCTGGGAGGTGCTGTATCGCCCTCTGACCACTGGCAATGTGCGCCGCTGGGGCCTGCCACTGATGATCCCGAATTTTTCACGCCTGCGCAATGGCCTCTTCCTGGAGAAAGGGACTACCTTGCCGATCCACGGCTTCGGTCGCCTGCTGCCCTGGACACTGCTGATGGCAGACGAGCATCAGGTTCAGCTGCAGCTGCAGAGTAACGATACGACGCGCGCTTGCTATCCCTATGAGTTTACTTTTACGGTGACGGTGACGGCGGCCCCCAGGACCTTGACCTACACGCTGGCAATGGAGAACCACAGTGCTGAGACGATGCCGATTGCGCCAGGTTTCCATCCGTATTTTGCCCTGGCTCAGGCCGCTAAGCCGCGCTTGCAGGTGCAGGGCCTGCCTGGCTTCGAGGCGGCGGCGATCGACTGGGAGCATCAGCCGCCGGATACGCCTTTTCCATTTGCTGGCGAGGTGACGATCACTTTTCCTGAGCAGGGGACGTTGACAATCGCTGAGCTGCCCCAGGACGGTCGCTTTGCTCTGCATAATATGCAGGTGTGGACGGAGTTGCCGACGCGCCCAGACCACGCCTTTGTCTGCTTTGAGCCAACAGTCGGTAGTGAGGATGCGCTGAATCGGCCCGGCGACCGTCTGGAGGTCGCTCCGGACAGCACGGTCTCGATTGTGCTGCAACTACGCGCTCAGACGCAGGCTTGATCAGGACGATCAGGTTGGCTGATCAAGCCTGCTGTTGGTGTATGGCTGACTTCCGCTTGCTTGCCACCGCTCGCAGGAAGTGCAGGCTAGGCTGATAGCTTGCGTGCGCGAATGCTGGCGCTGAGCCAGTGGCCCTCAAGGCGATGGCGCTCTTCCTGCTTGACAAATGACGGCCAGTCCCAGTCTCTTGGAGCCAGCTCGATGACGATCTCGCGGAAGCCAACGGTTGCCAGTAGCTCACGATAGGCCGCCGCGCTGAGGGCACCGGCCAGGCAGGTGGCCCAGGCCCTCGGCTCGCGACGGAGACTGGGCGGTAGCTCCCCTTCAAGAACTGGATCGGCCAGGATCAGTCTGCCCCCCGGCTTGAGGAGCCGGTAGGCTTCGCGCAAGACGCGCTCTTTGTCTGGCACCAGGTTGATGACACAATTGGAGATGATGACGTCGATGCTTTCCGAGGGGAGGGGGACGGCTTCGATGATCCCCTGCAGGAAGCGCACGTTTTCGAGGCCGAGCTGACGCCGGTATTGTTCGGCCCGCTCCAGGGCAACCTCGTTCATGTCAACACCGTAGGCCACCCCGCCGGGCTGTAGCTGCGATGCGGCCAGCAGCAGATCCAGACCTGTGCCGCAGCCAAGGTCGAGCAGGCTTTCCCCGGGTTTCAGCCCGGCCTGCTTGAGAGGATTACCACAGCAGCAGGCACTGGCCAATAGCTCCGCGGGCAACTCCTTGAGCTGCTCAGGAGCATAGCAGGCACACTGGCCGGGCATCTGCTCCTGCTTTCGATCCTCGTAACAGCAAGCAATCGCAGCATTCAATACGTTTTCTTGATAGTAACGCTGAACAAATGATCGTAGATCTTCTTCTGATTTGAAAGGCATATCTGCCATGACGGGCTTTCCTCCTTCCGACTGGTTGGCCGGCTGGCGCTGGACCAGCGCAGCTTTTTCTTTGTCTGGAAGAGAAGACGCCCTTCCGGCGAAAAGGACGCAGCCAGTCAGGCGGTAAGGCTCCCGGTGAGAGGATAAGGGGAAGTTAGCGACCGGAGGCAGCAGCACAGGCGCTTTTATCGAGGCAAGCGCCGCCACCTTGCTCGCTTTCCTCGGGTTCCAGACAACAGGAGGTTAGTGGTTGGTAGCCGATGACTCGCCCCAGCCGGTCAAATTCAAACTGGCAGCAGGCCGACAGGAGCTGGCGGAGCCGCTCACGCGCCCGTTGGACGCGCGATTTGGCCCCAGAGAAGGAGAGTTCCAGGCGGCGGGCCAGTTCGCGCTGCGAGAGTCCCTCATACTCGGTAAGGATCAACGCTTCGCGATAGGATGCAGGCAGGCAGCGGATCAGCTCCTGTAAGGATCGCTTGATAGCTGCTCGTGCGAGCTCGCTGGCTTGCTCTTGCTCAGAACGCAGCAGCACCTCGTTCGTGGCCGCCTGGCTCTGAGGCTGATCCTCTAGTGGTAGAAGGTTGCGACGCCGACGGTAGTAATCGCAGACCAGGTGATGAGCGATACGATAGGCCCAGTGCTCCAGTTTCTCATTGGAACGCAGCTCTTGAGAGTGTTGGTGAATACGGAGAAAAATTTCTTGTAAGAGGTCGTCTACGCTCTCTTCGTCAGGCAATCGACGACGGAGAAAGAGACGCAGCGGCTCATGTAAGGCAACCCAGGCTCGTTCAGTCACGCTGGACATCGGTGCGGCCTCCTCGTGCACAGACCTTTCTTTTAGAAGACGTGGCTTCGCCTGAAAGGACGCAGAGCCTCTTCTCCTCTTGCGTGGGGGAGAAAGAGAAGGTCACCTTCTCTTGCACCTCTCCCGAGATTCGTTCGTAAATATCTTTTGAAACGATGGCAAGGAAGACAGCTCTTTGGCGAGCTGGTCAGCCTGGCCCTGATCCATCAGCTCGGCAGGCTGGGTTGATCACTCTCTAGCGTTCTGCGCCCTCTTCTGCCAGTAGGCAATTTCCCCTTGGGTGGGATATAATAGGGTAGTTATAGGGAGCATCTGAAAGCGTCACGCCAGTGCCAGGGAGCGGGGTAGCTGCCGCTCTCAGCCAAAGACGGCGCAACCAGAAAACAGGAACGTCTCGCAATGGAAAAAGAGCCATTATCTGGTCTGTACCACGTACAACAGCAAGGTAACCATCAAAATAACAATACGCCGCCACCCCCGCTGCTACCGGTGCCGCCGCGCCAATCGCAGCGACAGCAGTCATCGCCTAACCAGTCACGCGGTCCTTCTGGGCAACCGCCGCGTTCCTCAAACCTGAATTTCTGGCTGCTGCTGGTAGTACTGCTGGTACTGGGGTTGTACTTATATAGCTATATCAGTAACGCTAATAGCAGCTCCTCTCCTCAACGGCAGGAGTTAACATATACTGAGTTCTATCAGGAGATCAACGCCGGCAACATCAAGACGGCGACCTTTATCGGGGAGACGGACATCGTTGGCGATTTCCGCCAGCCGGTCCAGGGTCATCAGCAGTACCATGTTTACCAACTGCCCCAGCCGCAGACCGATCCGCAGCTGATCCCGCTGCTGCTGTCCAAAGGGGTCACTGTTGTGAATCAGGCGCCGCCGGACAACAGCTTTTGGATCAATCTGCTGATTACGGTCTTGCCGTGGGCTTTCCTGCTGGGGCTGTTCTTCTTCGTGACTCGTCGAGCTACCCAGGGGCAGCAGGGCATTTTTAACTTTGGTCGCAGCCGGGCGCGCCTGATCATGGAGGATCGGCCCAGCACGACCTTCGCCGATGTGGCCGGGGTCGATGAGGCCAAATACGAGCTGCAGGAGGTCGTCGAGTTTCTGAAGACGCCGCAGAAGTTCCAGCGCCTGGGTGGCAAGATCCCCCGCGGTATCCTCCTGGTTGGGCCTCCGGGCACGGGTAAGACCCTGCTGGCGCGGGCCGTGGCCGGCGAGGCCGGCGTCCCCTTCTTCTCGATGTCCGGCTCCGAGTTCGTTGAGGTCCTGGTGGGTGTCGGCGCCAGCCGCGTGCGCGACCTCTTCGACCAGGCCAAGAAGGCTGCCCCCAGCATCATCTTCATCGATGAGATCGATGCTGTCGGACGCCAGCGCGGCGCCAGCATTAACACTAATGAGGAGCGCGAGCAGACGCTGAACCAGTTGCTGGTGGAGATGGATGGCTTCGAGTCGCATCAGGCGGTGGTGGTGCTGGCGGCAACCAACCGCCCCGATGGCCTGGATCAGGCCCTGCTGCGCCCCGGTCGCTTCGACCGTCGCGTGACGGTGGACCGTCCCGACTGGAGCGGGCGCCTGGCGATCTTGCGTATCCACACGCGCAATCTGCCCCTGGCTCCAGACGTGAATCTGGAGGCGATTGCCCGGGCCACGCCGGGCATGGTCGGCGCTGACCTGGCCAATCTGGCGAATGAAGCGGCTCTGCTGGCGGCCCGCCGCAATCTCGACTACATCGACCGCCGCTGCTTCGAAGATGCCCTCGACAAGATTTTGCTGGGCGCCGAGCGCCCGCTGGTGCTGAATGAGGAGGACCTGCGCGTGACGGCTTACCACGAGGGCGGCCACGCCCTGGTGGGCCTGCTCATACCTCACTCCGATCCGGTGACGAAGGTGACGATCGTGCCGCGCGGTCAGGCTCTGGGTGTGACGATGTCGACTCCGCTGGATGATCGCTATAACTATCCAAAGGAGTACCTGCTGGCGCAGATCACCTACTCCCTCGGCGGCCAGGCCGCTGAGCAGGTGGTTTTCGGCACTATTACGACGGGCTCCCAGAGCGATTTGATGAAGGCGACGGCCCTCGCCCGCCAGATGGTGACGCGCTGGGGCATGAGCGAACGCCTGGGGACGATTTCTTACAGCGAGCGCCCCAGTCCTTTCTCGGGTGGCGCTGAGACGGAGATCGGCCAGCCCTACGACTATAGTGAGGAGACGGCGGAGTTGATCGATGAGGAGGTTGAGCGCATTGTACGCTCTTGCTACCAGCAGGCGATCGAGCTGTTGACGAAGCACCGCCGCACGCTTGACCGCATCGCGGAGGAGCTGCGTCTCCATGAGACGCTCGACGGCGAACAGCTGCACGCCATTCTGGCCGAGACTGGGGCCACGCCAGCCCCCGATGAGCCGGCACCTCTGGGCATCCCACAGGTGATCGCCCCACCGGAGCCGACTTCCGCTCCAGCACCTCCCGAGGTCGGTACAAGTCGTAACGAGCCGGAACCGCCCGCCCCCGCTGCATCTGGCAACGATAGCCACTTTTCGTAGGGAAGGCCCGGGCCAGCTACTCTCTCCTTCACTTTAGCCAGAGAAGATCGAGCGCTTTGCTTCTCTGCAAAACGGGGGACCGCAGCCCAGCGGGCCTGCTTCTGCCAGATCAACTGTCAGGCTCGCTGGCTGCTCTGATGGCTCTTGATGGCTCTTGATGGCTCTGCCCGACTGGGTTCTCTGACCCGCGTCAAGCTGACAGCCCTTGGGCTGAGGGCAAAACTGTCGTCTTGCTCAGCGCTCACTCCTCTAGCTCTCCGGTGAAAAACTGCCGTAGCCCGGGATAGTCGCGCATGAGTGTGTCAACAAAGGCATCTGGCAGTGGTAAAAAGATGCCCTGCGCCTCCGCCAGCGGCTTGCTTTCATCGCTGGCCAGGGTCAGCACCCCCTGAGCCTGAAGCATCGTGCGGCGCTCCTGAAGAAGCCAGGCGCGCACCCGCAATAACGGCCCATAGGGAACGTAGCGTCGATAGCGCACCTCCAGCTTGCCCGTCATGGTCCACTGAGGCTGCTGAGCCAAGAGTGAGGCTCGCCCCAGCGTCTCGTCCAGGACCGCAGCCACAATACCACCATGAATGACGCCGGGAAAACCCTGGTGCTCCTCGCGCGGCTGAAAATCGGCGACAATGCTCCGGTCTTCGCGACGAAAGACCAGCTGCAACCCATAAGGGTTGCGCTGGCCACAGACAAAACAGCGCTGATAGTCAGTATCGTCGTTGAGCTTCATAGAACGAGCTGAGGGCGTCCTTCCGTGGAGAATTTTCGTCGGTGGAGCGAGAACGGGAATCCTTTGGCTCGCCTGCTTTGACAGGGACAGGCAGAGCAGAAGGGAGGCTCTACCTCTCGCTCGCTCCCCACACCACCGGCCTGGGCTGAGTGTATCACAGCTCAACGATGCGAGGCAAGCAGGCCACCAGCCATCCCGAGTTCTCTTCTATCCTTCCCGGCTCCTTTCCCTTAGATTGGTCCCGCCGCTTCTTTCCTTGACGGGGAACTCTTTGGCAGGTTGACCCTGGTCAGTAGGCCGCGCGCCCGCAGCGAAAAGGACTCCTGCAGTACCCCCGCTCTGATGAGGAATGGCTCCCGCTGCGCTCCTACTACGACGGGGAAGGCTCCTCTCCTTTTGCTCGTCGTCGAGTGCCTTATGCATCCAGAGCTACCGGCTGCCCCAGTGGCAAAAAGCGAAGCCGTTTTTCCAGTCCAGCTGCTCGAAAGGCTTGCTCGATCTGAGTACGCCCCTCGGTATAATGCGCCCATCCCTCGAAATGAATGGGAATGATGATCGCCTCCCCCAGCGCTTGTGCCATCTGCACGCCATCGGTCGCCGTGAGCGTGAGATGGACTGGACCATACACGCTGGTCTGAGCCGCCCCGAAATGCAGCACTGCTACTGCGACCGGGTAACGCCGGGGGATCTCCCTGAGACCATCGAAAAACACAGTGTCTCCCGATACATAAAGCGCACCGTGACGTGCTCCCTCCCACTCCACTATCCAGCCATTCACGTCGCCGAGCATGCCCAGAACTTCCTCCGGCCCGTGATGAGCTGGGACTGCTGTGATATGAACACGCCGACCATCTGTTCCTACTAGTTCAATGCTCTCCCACTTCTCCATGCCACGCGCGCCATTCCCCAGCCGTGACGCTCCTGCTGGCGTGGTCAGAACATGCCGCGCCTGTGACAAAGAGGCGCGACCGGCTTCATCGAGATTATCGGGGTGTTGATCGTGGCTGACCAGAGCTACATCGACTGGTCCAACTTCAGAGACGCTGAGTGCCGGGTCAATGTATTTCATCGTTCTTTCGTATTGGCTTCCTGCTGGATCAAAGGTCGGATCGGTCAAGATGCGGAACTGGCCGATTTCAACAAGAATGGTTGGACCTCCAATATGCGTGATGCGCACACGATCACTGGCTTGCTGACTCATGCTCTTCCTCCTCTGCTGCTCTCCCCCCGGAGACCGGGAGAGACAGGGACTTTCGTGATCTCCATATATACATATCTAAAATGGTTTTGATATGTATACCCCTAGTATAGTCAGCGAAAATATACTTGTCAAGATGGAAATAGCTGCGTATAATAAAGAGAGGGAACAGGGTTCAACCACAGGTCAGAGCGAGACCGGGAGACACAGAGATGGGCAAGAAGAGAAAGTTTCAGCAGTCTGGAAATGCAGAACATGTTTCAGGTGAAAAACGATCATTTGTCTTTCTCGGGGGGAACCTCGGCCTTGACCTTGTCAATACAGAAGTCATGGTACGCGGGAAAAGAACCGACTTGCTCCAGACCCCTCAGGATGCCAGCCAATGGTGGGAGATGGCCCGGCAAGCTCATCCTGACCTCTCACAAGAAGGAGAGCAGGTGAGATGGGATGAGCACCAGCTCCGAGCGCTGCACGCCTTGCGTACCATCCTGCGCAATCTCTTTGAAGACATTGCAGCACGCTGTCGAGTGGACAACATGGCTGTACGAGAACTGAATGCCTTCTTGCGTGAAGGGTATTACGAGCTCGAAGTCTCCCCGGAAGGGGCGCTGTCTGCCATCTACCGGACACGCCAGGACAGGAGGGCTTCAGCCGTCGTGACCATCGCCTTTGCCGCCTTCCGTTTGTTGACAGAGCACGATCTCCGCCGGTTGCGTATCTGCCGCAATGACCGTTGCATCCTGCTCTTCTACGATACTACCAGAAGCGCCACACGGCACTGGTGCAGCGTGGCATGCGCCAATCGAGCACGGTCCATCCAAAACTACCGGCGAGCAAAGGGAAAGTAAGTGTGGAGACGCTCGAGAAAGATCAGACCGTTGGCAAGAAAGGTGGTGACATGCCCGTGTTTACAGCGTACCCTGAAGAGGCGACGCGCCTCCGCCTCCTGTGGCAGCGTGGATGCTGAGGAGGTGATGACCTGTTGCGGGGACGTGCGAAAGAAAAATCGTGGTCATGCTCTCCCCTCTTGCTATGGCCCACTCGCCCGGCATGCCTGCATCAGCGTCTCCGCATTATCAGTGCCAGTAGGCCGCGCGCCCGCAGGCGGAGGTAGAGGAGCAGCCAAAGGCTCAGCCAGACACCGCTGAGAAGATAGCCGCCAAGGACATCGCTGGCCCAATGATCCCCCAGATAGACGCGCGATGGGCCTACCATGACGATGAAAAAACCCGAGAGGAGCAAAAGAAGGATACGCCACCAGCTCCGACCCTGGAAGAGAATGAGGCCATAGGAGAACAGCACGCCCCAGTAGGCCACATAGGCCATGACGTGCCCACTCGGAAAGCTGGCTCCTCTGGCCGCTTGCAAAACCTCAACCAGCGTGGGCGAGGGACGCGGACGCGCGACCAGTAGCTTGACTGTATGATTGAGTAGCTCGCTGCTCAGACAGTTACCAAGCAGAATCAAAGCTTCCAGGCGCAGGCGTCCGAGCCAGAGCAGCATGGCCGTGGCCAGCACCAGCCCCGCCGCCAGCAATGGCACACTGCCGATGAAGCTGATTGCCAGCATGAGCGCGCGTAGCCAGGGACTCTGCTCCTCCTGAAATTCGCGCGTGATGGCAACGTCAATGGTCAACACCGGATGGGTGTGAACCCACCAGGCCAGCAGCGCAAACAGGCTCAGCAGCAAGGTGTAGAGGGCCAGCAAGAACCTGCCCCGGTGTAATGTCCGGTACCAGGGGAGCCGCGCTTTCTGAATCTCTCGCTGCGCTTCTGCTAAGGATGTTTCTTCTTCACTATCTCCGTTTATTTTATACTTTTCTTGATTTTTTCGTTTAATTGGTGTAATCCGCTCTCCCATCCTGATCTGCTTCCTCTCTCTGAGCAAGCCTGGTCGCTTGCAAGACGGATACGACACATTCTTGTTGTATTATATCTGGTGAGAACCGCAGCTAGTGAGCAGGTAGACATTGCTCTGGCTCGAAGAGGGGAAGGAGAACAAGCACGATGGCAACGTTCGAGGTACGTTCCGCGCGTCCAGAGGACCGCGAGACGGTTCTCGCCTTTTGTGCCCATACCTGGGAGTGGGGGGACTACATTCCCGAGGCCTGGGATGCCTGGCTGGGGGACCAGCCAGGGAGGTTACTGGTGGCTACGAGCGATGAGCGAGCCGTGGGTCTGCTCCATTTGCGCATGCTCAATGAGCACGAAGCCTGGCTGGAGGGCTTGCGCGTTGATCCGGCCTACCGCCGCCAGGGTGTTGCCACCGCTTTGCATCAGGCAGCGATGGCCGAGGCTATGCGCCGGGGAGCCAGAACGGTGCGCCTGCTCACCGAGACCAGGAACAGCGCCGCCATCGCACTGGCCAGGAAAAGTCGTATGCACGAGGTTGGGAGCTTTTTCCCGTATCAGGCCCCGCCGCTGCCAGAGCTGCCACGGCGCCTGGCTTCGCTGCCCACACCAGAACTGGCACGGGCCGAGGACCTGGAGGAGATCATCGCCTATCTCAATGTCTCGAATATCTTCCCCCTGACCGGTGGCCTCTACTACTCGGGTTTTATCGCCTATAGTATCAGCGACCGCTTGTTGAAGACGAAGATCAACGCTGGCGAGATCTATCTCTTGCGCCGTTGGGAGCGCCTTGATGGGCTGATGATGATCGAGGAACGCCAGGGGCGCCACGGCAACTATCTGTTCATTGGCTACATCGACGGGACGACAGCCGACACCATTGGCCAGCTCGCCTATGTCCTGCGCCATCAGGCGGCTCAGCGCAACCTGGAGGCGGTCCGCGTCCACGTTCCCGACCTGCTGATGGTGCGTGATACCTTCGCCGGGGCCGAATATCAGGTCGCCGACCATCCCTACGTCACCTACGAGCGCTTGCTGACCTGACTCGCTTGTCCGCTCGCTCGCCCCGCCGTTCCCTCTGCATCAGTTAGCACCAACCAGGCCGACCACCCTCTTGTCTGGCTCTGGCCAGGCTCCCGCTTTTCAGCCCAGAGTCGCTGCAGCCCCAAACCCCAGGCCGGGAAGGAGAGCCAGACGAGACGCGCAGAGAGAGCCAAAGCTCAATCAGAAGCAAGAAGCGGGACGGAAGGCACAGCCGCTGGCAACCATTCCACCAGGAACCACTGTGGACCTGGCAGGTCAGCCGTGGGCAATACGCGCCCAGCGCATCGTCCCGCCTCCCTGTCGAGGAGCGCTTTCCTTCTCAGATTGACATTGGGCGGCTACTCATGCTGCAGGGGCTTCATCACCGCGCGAGGATTCTTGAGCGCGCGATAGCGCAGCAACCAGCAGCCATAGTGCATACCACCACCAACCGCAGGTAACGCCAACCACTGGCCATCCTTCAGCTGATCGTGAGAGATCAGCTCGGCCATTGCCGTAGCAATGCTGGCATTCGAGAGGTTCCCATAATAGCGGAAATTATCCACCAGCTTCTCCATCGTCGAAGCCGGCCAGCCGTAATCGTGGATCAGCAGCTCGCCAAGACGGCGGGTGATCCGCGAGTTGGCCTGATGGGGAATAATATAAGCGACCTCGTCATGACCGAGACCAGCATGACGCACGCAGGCATCGACCGCCTCCGCCATAGCGCGGGGAGCCTCGCGGAAGACCTCCTTGCCATTCATTTTAGTGTAGCCCACCAGATTCTGTGAGAGCAGCTGCGCCAGCTCCTTGCCTTTCCCCTCGCGATAGAGCTGGAGAATCTTCATATCAACCTCGGCCATCTCGATCGAGTCCTTGCGCAGCGGCGTCTGATAGAACAGCGCCGGCGCCTGACTGGCATCATAGCCACTGATGGCGTAGGTTTCATCGCCCTCCTCGCCACGCTCCAGCAAGAAGGCCGCGGCCCCCTCACCGAAGAGTGAGCTGGTTTTCCAATCCAGAACGTGCATAATATTAGGCAGCAGGCCCTCCGCTGTCACCAATAACACCAGGCGCGCCGTGCTACAAGAAAGCGCCTCCGCACAGACCTGAAAAGCCTCGGTCTGGGAGGCGCAGGCTCCGCGTAGCATGGTGGCGCGAATGGGCTTGAGGCCGAGGCGATGCTGGACCTGCCCGGCAATGGTGGGGAAAGCATCGTTGTCTGAGGAGGAGGCGCCAATAATCATGTCGATCTCGGAGGCCGAGCGACCGGCGCTTTCGAGGGCCCGCTGCGCCGCCACAACAGCCATATCGGCCAGCGACTCATCGCGTGGGGCGTCAGGGCTATCGATCAGGCCGGGAGCCTCATCGCCTGCCATCCGGCGACACAGCTCCAGGGTGCTCGCGCGCACATGGCGGGTGATAAGACCTGTCACCCGCTCCAGATCCTCGGCTTTGCGCGGATCGCCCAGGCGTGTCGAAATATAAGCAAAAAAATCATTGGTGATGATTCCAGCGGGTGCATAGGTACCCAGGCCAATCAGGCGCACTCTGGCGCGGGTGTAGATCTCAGGCACAATGTAGGTGTACTGCGGCCATGATCCGTCTGTAGGGAAGGATGTCATTGCTTGATGAACTCCCTCAATGAGGTTCCATGATCAGGCATAAGACCGATTATTCCAAGTATACCACATTGCTGCCGCTTCCGTCCTTAGCGCCGACCTTTGAGGCACGCTGACCTCGCCTTTGCCTGGCTTGACCTGGGTGATAGGATAGAAAGGGCAGCTATCGCGCTACCAGAGGAGAGACGCATGACTGCTATTTCGCCCGGGCAGGAAGTCCCACCCCGGACCGCCCAGAAGCTTCGCCAGGTGCATACGATCACCGACCGCTTTGGCATGCTCAACACTTACCTGATCGACGACGGCGGCCTGGTGGTCGTTGATCCTCGCTCCTCTTTAAATGGGCAGTTGATTCTTTACTACATCGAGCGCTTTTTGAAGCGCTCTCCCACCGATATCGATCTGATCGTGCTGACCAGTCTGGAGACCAACCAAAGCGGGGGCATCGAGACGCTCCGTCAGCGCTGTAGGGCGCCAGTCGCCGCGCTCTCTAAGACAAGGGGCCGCGCTTCCTCTAACGGCGAGCCAGGCCGCGGGAGCACAGGCACTCATTCACGGATGCCTTCCTCCTTTCGCACCAGCGAGCTATTCTCGTTCGACCCTTTGCTTGTTCTCACTGCCCCTTCTCTGCGCCAGGTCAGCATCTGGCTGCAAGATGTAGGCGGCCTGCCACACCATGAGGACTGGCGCGTGGTCGCCACCAGTGGGGCGGCGCGTGGCTATTTTTGCCTCTATAATCCCTTTTCCTGGGAATTAATCGGCGGGGCCGCCATCAGCACAACCGAGGGAGGCCAGCCCGTTCTCCACGCCAGCAGCGACCAGCGCGGTCAGCAGGAGACGCTGCACGTGCTGCGAAATCTCCAGATTTACTACCTGTACCCCGGTCAGGGCAAGCCGTTGCTCGCTCGCAACGCCGCCGCTCAGATCCGCCTGGATTGGTAGGGAGGGAGGGAGGCCAGGAAGGCTCACTGTTCGGGAGGCCAGAACAGCTGTGCTTGCGGCTGCCCCTGTGGTTGCAGCTGTGGCTGAGCCGCAGAGAAGAGCGCTTCGCTGGAGGATGCAGATGGCTCCGAGCGCGTGCCGGCTGTTGGCGAGGTGACCAGGGGTCTGTACTGGAGCAGCACGGCCCCCAACTGGATCAGGTCGCCGCTTTCCAGTAGGCGTGGCCCGCTCAGCGGCTCCCCGTTCACCAGCGTCGCTCCAGCCGCCAGATCCTGGAGATAGAGACACTCAGAGCGCACCAGCAAGAGGGCATGACGTGGGGCCAAAGAAGGATCGGGGAGAGAGACCTCACAGCCCGGATCAGCACCGATCACCAGGGCCGGCCCGTTGCATACGAAGCTGCGACCCACCAACGTCCCATTGCAAATGAGCAGGAGATGTGTCACGGGGTGCAGCGCCGGCAGGGCCTCCGAGGGCGCTGTGACAGTCTGGGGCGTCGCTGAGAACGGGGGGAGCGGGGTCTGCCGGAGCGAGACCTCCGACTCGCCTGCGGGCCCGGCTTCAAATGGCGGCTCCCAGGCCGTGATCGGCGTTGGGGGCGTCAGCGGGGAGGACGTCAGCGGGGAGGGTGTCACCGGCGAGGACGTCCCTGGCGTAGCTGTCTCGCTCTTCCGCAGGCGCACCGGGCGCAGTGGATGAGGATGGCGCAGTAAAGGATCATCGTCAGTGGGAGCCGCCGGGCGCGTCGGCGTAGCCAGCTCGAAGAGGAAGCGTAGCGAGCCAATCTCTAGCATATCACCCGAGCGCACAGGGGCGGAACCCGAGACGCGCTGTCCGTTCACGAAGACCCCGTTCAGACTCTGGCAGTCAATCACATAAGCCTGCCCATTCTCCCAGAGCAGTTCAGCATGATAGCGCGAGGCCAGATCATCGTCGAGCCAGATATCGTTTTCTTCCCCACGCCCCAGGCGCACAAAGGCCCGGGTGAGAGCCAGCCGTTGGCCCTGCAAGCGCCCATTGCGATGCTCTAACCACCCCCACGGCGTGTCAGCATTGAAGACAAAGGGAGCCGTCACACCTGGCGGATGCGGCGCATACCTGGCAGGCGAGAGAGCGATCTGAGGGGCACTCAGGCTGCGTGTCAGGGCGCGGGTCCCCTTCGGAGCGACAGAGGCGGGCGTTGCGAAAAGGGTGTATCCCAGGGCCGTAGTCAGCGGTAACCCCCAGCCACAGAGAGCCACATAGGCCAACATGGCCGCCACCTCCGCTGGCGGAAGGATCGGCTGGAGCGGGATAAAGCGCAGATAAAACCAGATAAGGGCCGGAGCAATCAAGAGAGCAGACAACCCCTCCACCAGCAGCGCCCCAGCAAGCTGGCGTCTTGTTCCGCGGCGGCCCAGCGCTTTATAGACGACCTCTCCGGCCATTGTAAGCAAGCAACAGAGGAGGCCACCGTAGCAACCGAAGCTAAACCATTCAGGAAAAGCAACGCTACTCGTAGCACTCCCTCCTTACGCGCGCGCGCTCCATCGCTCTAAAGCATCGGCACCACGCCGGCACGGCGGGCCTCAGAGATCAGAATCCTGTCGACGACAGCACCCTGCTTCTCTTCCTTGGCGTAGAGCGCATCGCTGGCAATATTGACGGCATCGCCTGTCATAGCAGCACTTAACTCACTGGCATCCCAATAACCAAAGCCCTGCTCATCGGGGGAGAGGGCTACCCCGAGCAAGGTGCGATCGGGCAGCACCACAATGACAGCATGGAGGCCAATGCTTTCCACCGCCGACGCTAACAGCAGCGTCACCTCGACATCTGAGCCACCGCCCTGCTGGAGCACCTCGGAAGGAAGGCGAATCAGCTGGGTTGCCGAGGCCGTGCTCTCCGGCCCACCATAGGGGACGCCTTGACGCTGGCAACGCAGGCCATAGTCGAGCCGTAAGGCATCGAAGATGGCATCGACCTGATCCAGCACCTGGCGCAGAATCGTTCCCGAGTAGCCCGCCATGACCAGGGGAGCCGGCGGCGGTTGCTGAGGAAGATAGGCCATCGCACGCGAGACCAGCTCTTGGACCGCAGGAGCAGTCGGCGTGACCCAGGCCGCGAGGCGCAACCGATTGGCCGCTGACCAGGCCATCAGGCGCCGCGCACGTAGCTGCAAGGGGATGGCATTGCTGTAATAGCGCGTACCCCGTCCATCGGCAACTGTCACCTGCAACTGGGTCTGACGATCACTGGTCAGGGTTGGCAAGACGCCGTTCAACAAGGGCGGCACAAAGCCCGCGCTCTGCAGGCGCTCCTCGGCACTCACCATGCGCGTCTCCGTCTGCGAAAATCCAGCGATGGTCACGCTGATGCGCAGCGGCTGCGGGCCAGCCGTGCTACTGAAGAGGACCTCCACGACGGCGCTTCCTGTGTGCAGGTACGAGGGATAGAAGGCAGAAAATAGCTCCTGGGGAGCACTTACACAGACGCGCACCGGTAGCTGACCACCACAATGTTGGCGATCCGCCAGGCTCGCCTGCTGATAGCGCGCGTAGCTCTGCAGGCCACCCCAGACATAGCCCAGCCCCAGGCCCGTCAGCCCGCTGACTGCCAGCAACAGCACAATAATTTTTCTGGCCATTGCCTCTTTTCTCGCCCCCTGCCTGCTCTGCACCAGGAGAATGTGGTGTGGGATGAAGGCATTATATCAAAGCGTGTCAGAGCCGACAAAGGGCATAGGACTTGTTGGGGAGACCGTTGCAGGCCGGGCAGAGCTGGTCAGGGCCAGCCAGAGCCTGCCCGGCTGTCGTCCCCCAGGCTGGCCTGGCTGCAGACGCTCTCACCATGAGGAGAGCACAGAGCGGAACTGGAAGGCGCGGATGAGCTGGAGCACGCCGAAGACAATGGCGTAGAGACCAATCAGCCAGACCAGGGCCAGCAGTCCAGCCGCTGGACTCAAGGCCAGAGCAATCCCCAAGAGAATGGAGACCGCGCCAGCCAGTATCAGCGTCCATTCTAAGCCGAACGCGCGTCGGAAACTCAGGGCTGCCGCCACCTCGATCACCCCTGTAAGGATGGCCCAGGCGGCTACCAGGCCGAGCAAAACCAGGGCCGTAATGCCCGGCCAGAAGAAAGCCAGGAGACCTGCCAGAATGCCAGCCAGCCCTTCAATGAGCAGAATCCACCAATGACCGACAACGTTGCGCTCCTGGAACGCCACCGCCACGGCTACCAGGCCGTCAACCAGGGCATAGGCTCCAAAGAGATAAATCAGCACCAGAAGGGTAAGATGCGGCCAGAGTAGGGCCGCAATGCCAAAGAGAATGGCCGCTACTCCGCGTATGGCCAGTATCCACCACGAGTGCTGCGAGATCTGATAACCGGTCATCATGCCGATCACGCTCCTTTTCCTGTGCCACACCGGTCACTCTGCTTTCCCTCTGTATGGCAGAGACTCTGCCAATTTTTCTTTCCCATGAGGAATAACCACAGCAGAGCCTATCTTGCATCCATCTATCTATAGGAAAAACACGCAGTAAAGAGGCTTTTGGAGACAGCCCGGAACAGGCCAGCCTCTCCTCCGTCGGTCGGTTGGGCTGGCCGGTGCTCGATATGGCAGGCGATAAGCGAGTCGGCCAGCCTGCAGCCAGCTAGAAGCTTAAGGGTTGGGATCAGGGTCCGCCTTTGTTGAGGGGAAGTGGATAAAGGCCGGAGGAATAGCGTCGGCCAGCCAGGTCTGGTCGTTACCGCGATAGAAACGGATACCTTGTTCGCTGGCTTCTCGCGCGCGTACCACGAGAATCACCGGTCGGTGCGTTCGGCGCCTGCCCACCTGTCGAGCAGTAGCGGTATCGGTAGACAGGTGAACGTACTGCCGACGCATGGGCTTGAGTCCCTCTTGTCGGATCGCTGGCAGGGCCTCCGACGAGGTTCCATGATAGAGGATTTCTGGCGGGGTGGCTTCCGGCTTTGGTAGACGACGCGGCAGTGAGTGCCCGTAGAGGGCCCGGATCTTACCATCGCGCAGCTCGTAGCGCTGTTTCTCCGCACTGGCCATCATGGCCTCCAGGTCTTCCTCGCGCAAATCACGCCAGCTCGCCCGATGCTGGCGCAGGGCACGCAGCAGGTCAGCTACGGGAACCCAGCCCTCTTCATCTAGTTCTAATCCATAACGGCCCGGCTGATGCCGCAGAGCGTGCGCTATCGTCCGGCTCAGACTGCGATTATCAATTGACTTCTCTCCTCTCTGCTCCATGAGATGATCAAACTCCTTTCCTGCTCTCTCAGCATGCTCAAAGCTGCCTCGCAAGGCTAAGCTCTGTATCAATCTCTGTCAAGTTTACGCCCCCATCCGTCTTTTTGCCCTTTAGCTGACCTGACATTCTTCTCACCTCCTGCTAGCTGCAATCCTTTTGATGTATACTTCTCTATGTACAGGGAGATTGACCAGCGAGGGCTGTTCAGGCCCTCGCCAGATCAGGGAGCCTTGGTCAACCGCGTTAGGCTGCTTTTCAGGATGAAAGCAGAACGAGCCTCAGAAAGGAATCGCAGCATGTCTGGCAAGAGACTCCGCGCTCTTCTCCTCCCGGGAGCACTTTCCCGTCTATTGATCCTCTTCCTCGTCTTGGGCAGTCTGGCACTGGTGAGAACGCTGCCCGGACTCCGCGGCGAGCCGGCCCATGCCGCTTCGCCCGTGACCTTGAGCGTCTCCGGTATGAGCGCGACGATCGGCAATGGTATCTTCACGGTCAAATTTAACAGCTCCGGTACTGGCTACTCGCTGGTCTGGCAGGGCAAGGAGCTGATTGGGCCAGCCAAGGGCTTTTACAGCTCGATCAATGGTGGCACGGGCTTCAGTCCAACGCAGCTCACTGTCGTGACCAATACCTCTAGCCTGGTCGATATCGCCTACATCAGTAGCTGGGGCGAGCTGCACTACGTCGTTCGCAGCGGCGTGAGCGGTCTTTACTCCTACTTTCTGGCCACTGGCATCGGGACGGTTGGTGAGTTCCGCACGCTCTACCGTGTCGACGGTTCGATCTTCCGCACAGGCTATAACGGCGCCGAAACCGCCATCGCTTTCCCAACCCTGAGCCAGATTCAGTCGGCTACCGTGCTCCAGGACTCAACCTATCAGCTGAGCGATGGCACTATCTATACGAAATACGACGCTGCTACCTACCTGATGAGCCAGGATTTGCTGCACGGCGTCTACGGCAATGGCTACGGCGTCTGGCTGATTTCGCCCAGCCACGAGTACAACAATGGTGGCCCGCTGAAGCAGGATCTGACGGTCCACGTCGATAGCAGTAACGGCGATGCCGTTGTTCTCAATATGCTCATTAGTGCACATTTTGGAACACCAGAGGTGACGATCCCCAACGGCAAGCTCTTCGGTCCCTGGTTTGTCTACTTTAATAACGGGAGTATCAGCGATGCCCAGGCTCAGGCCACGCTCCAGCAGCAGCAATGGCCCTATAGCTGGCTCTCCAACCCGGCCTATCCACTCAACAGGGCTACGGTGACAGGTAGTCTGCGCCTGGCCGACGGACGCCCTGCCGCCGGGGCCCAGATCACACTGGCCCAGCCTGGTGGCGACGTCTATGCCCAGGGGGCCGGCTATATTTTCACAACGGTGGCCGACGCCTCCGGCAACTTCACGCTTCGCCAGGTGCGTCCCGGCAGCTACAGTCTCTACGCCTGGGCCAACGGCGGCAGTATCGGCGATATCACGGATCAGTACGAGCTGGATAACGTGAACGTGACTGGGACGAGCACCAGTCTGGGCACCTTGACCTGGACGCCGGTACGCTACAGTATCCTTCTCTGGCAGATCGGCACCGCGGACCGCAAGGCAGCGGAGTTCCGGCTAGGCAATCTGCCGCGCCAGTACGGTCTTTGGAACCAGGTCCCGGCGAACCTGACCTATACCATCGGTTCCAGCACGCCTGCGAACAACTGGTACTATGCCCAGACGGCGGTTGGTACCTGGAATGTCAATTTCTCTGTCAGCCAAAGCTACAGCGGCGATGCTCATCTAACGGTGGCGCTGGCCGGTATGACACGTACTGCCGCCGTGACGGTCCGCGTAAATGGGACGGCCATCGGTTCGTACCCAGCCTATACGAACGACGCGGCGATTTATCGCAGCGCCAATCAGAGCGGCTACTACCACCTGATGACCTTTACCTTCCCGGCCTCGCTGCTGAAGATCGGCACTAACACGGTAGCCTTTGCCATGACTTCGGTCAGTAGCGGCGGCGGCGCGATGTACGATACAATCAAGCTGGAGGTGGGGCCCCAGGTGACCGGCGGCTCGACCGCATCCCCTACACCTACCCCGACCGCCGCTTCCTCGGGGAGCACCTGTCGCGTGAGCTATAGCGTCACCAGCCAGTGGCCCGGTGGCTTCACGGCCAGTATTACGCTGACGAACAGCGGAACAACGACGATCAATGGCTGGACGCTGACCTTTGTCTTCAGCGCTGGCCAAACGGTCACTCAGGGCTGGAATGCCACCTTTAGTCAGCAGGGAAGCCAGGTAAGCGCAAGCAGCCTGAGCTATAACGCCACGCTGGCCCCAGGCGCCTCGACTACCCTGGGCTTCAATGGCACCTGGACCACTACTAATCCTGCGCCAGCCTCCTTCACCCTGAATGGACAGAGCTGCGCGCTCTCCTGAAGCCAAAACCATACGACCTTCTCCCCTCCTCCTTTGGTTTGGACAAGGCGCCTGTGGTCAGCCTCTGACCACGGGCGCCTCTCTTGATCGCATCTTTCTCCCCTCGGCTGCCAGCCAGGGCTTGCCTGCCGGCGCTGGTGGCTCTCGCTCCTCCCTCAGTCTCTCGGGTTGAAGGCGCGCCACCTGGTGCTAGCCCTTTCGTTTATCAATGCAATGATTAACCAGTCTTCTCCGTTACTGCGGGTAAAACGATCACAGACTGGCTCTGATGAGCCAAGGTTTCGTCTATGCTCACATATCAAGAGGCACAGCAGCTAGAGACACTCATTCAACAGGAAGCGCCAACGGTGGAGGTCCACATCTTGCCCGAGGTGGGGCAACCGGACTACTATTGCCTGGCCATTTACCTGCATGGCCAGCCACGCTTCGTGGTCCGCTCTCTGGATCAATGGAAGCAGCGCAAAAAGACACTGAAATGCTGATAGGGCCTCGTCTGGCAAGTCAGTACCTTGAGCGAGAAGAGAGAGCGGCTAGAAAGAACTGGCCTGCCGCCGCGGTCGGGTGAGGATGCCCGTCCCGGGCCAGGGCAGGCCAGCACAACGGGAGCAAGGTTCTTTCTCCTTCCAGCTCCTGAAGGCCACCTGCTGACGAAGCGCCCTTCAGGAAGGCAAACAGACAGGCAGACAGGTAGGCAGGCAGACGGGCGGGCAGGGTAGACAGGCAAAGCGACCAGCCAGCATGCGCTATAATTTCAGCATAGGAGCAAATTCCACCAATGGAGGTACGCAGGCATGAGCGCTGATTTCGCGCCTGCAGCGACGAAGGCTTATCGCAGTCGTGTGGGGCTGGTAGCTGATTCGCCGCAATTCCCCGGAGCCTGGCAGGAGATTGTCGAGAAGGTCAAGATTGCCGATGAGCTGGGCTTCGACTCTGTCTGGCTGGGCGAGTCCTGGGGCTACGAGCTGTTTACCTCGCTGGCCGACCTGGCTCGTGCGACCAGGCGCATCAAGCTCGGCGCCGGCATTGCTAATATCTACTCACGCACCCCGGCCCTGATCGCCAGCACTGTTGCCACTCTGGATGAGCGTTCTGGGGGGCGCATGATCCTTGGTCTCGGCCCTTCGGGCGCTAATGTCATCGAGCACTGGCACGGCGTGCCGTTCGAAAAGCCCCTGCAGCGCACACGCGAGTACGTTGAGATCATCAGGATGATCTTGCGCCACGAGAAGCTGATCTATCATGGGCAGTTCTTCAAGCTGGAGCGTGGTTTCAAGCTGCGTTTTACGCCGCTGCGCGCGGATGTGCCGATCTACATCGCGGCAATGGGGCCGAAAAACGTGATTCAGACCGGGGAGATCGCCGACGGCGTCTTGCCAGTCTACTGGCCTGGCCATAAGTGGCAGGAGCTGCGTCAGCAGTTGGATGAGGGCGCGCAACGAGCCGGACGTCCCCCCCACAGCGCGCTGATCGCCCCCTATATCACTAGCGCAATCTTGCCTGAGAACGCCGACGAGCAGATGCGCCAGGCCGCTCGCTATCAGGCCGCCGCTCCTCTGGCCTACTATATCGGGAAGATGGGCGTCTACTACGCTGAGATGCTGACCCGCCACGGCTATGGAACCCAGGTGCAGGCGGTCATCGAGGGCTGGAAGCAAGGCATGAAGAGCGCTATCGAGGCCGTTGATCCAGTGATGCTCGACGCCGTGACCATCGTGGGGACACCGCGCGAGATCGTGGCCAGGCTCGATGCATGGGCCGAGCAGGGCCTGGATCAGCCGCTGCTGAGCATGCCGGGCGGCTCGGTGGACGAGGCCGGCCAGCTTCTGAGCGCTTTGATGGAGGCCCTGCGCTCCTGACTGCAGCCTGGCCTGACCGGGCCTGCTGCCACGCTCAAGATAAGGGAAGACAGGCCCAGGCCACGGACGCGCTGCTCGCCCTCCTCTGTTGCAACGTCCCTGGCCTGGCCTGAACTGAAGTGAACTGGATGTCGCTCTGCTCTTCGCTCAGCCCAACCCACTACTGGCCGGCCACCTGCAGGAGGATTATGACCTGGCCAGGCTCAGATCGTCGCGACGCTGGCGACGCGCAAACGCTTTGGCATGCTCCAGTCGCTTTTTGATCGAAGGATGGTCGTGAAAGAGGATCTCGACCAGCGGGGCCGGCTCGGCTTCGGCAAGGTTCTGATTGGCCAGGCGCGTCATCATGCTCTGAAAAGCCTCGCTCTTGCCCGTGGTTAGCAGGGCATACTCGTCGGCCTGATATTCGAGATAGCGGCTGATGGCGTTACCCAGAGGCATGAAGATCAGGCCGATCACAGCACTGACCAGAGCGATCAGGGGCAGGGTTGCCGGATCAGCCAGGCCGTGATAGCCAAACTGCGGCGTGGCCAGCCAGTGCAGGGTGACATTGATCAGATAGAGGGCCACCAGGGTCAAGAGCGACTGGCTGGCGATGAGCTTCCAGATGTCGCCGTGAACATGATGGCCCAGCTCATGCGCCAGAACGACTTCGATCTCGTCGGGCGTATATTGGTCGAGCAGGGTATCGCCCACGACGATGCGACGTGTGTTCCCCAGACCCATCAGGGCCGCATTGGCCGCGGTGGTCTTGCTGCTCATGTGCATGGTGAAGACACCGCGTACGCGCGTATGAGCACGCTCGGCGAGCGCCAGCAGGCGCGCTTTTAGCTCTCCATCGGGCAGGGGGGTGAAGCGATAGAAGAGGGGCAGGATCAGGATGGGGGCCAGATTGGCCAGTACCACCGAGAAGAAGAGCATCACCAGAGCCACCCAGAGCCACCAGGTCAGCGGCTGCCAGGCCAGCAGTAGATAGATGAGTTCCAGAGCTGCCAGCTCCAAGACAATACTCAAGAGCAAGCCTTTGAGCAGGTCGCCTAGCCAGGCCCCCAGCGTCTGCACAGAGAGGCCATAGCGCCGCGGCAGGACGTAGCCGCGATAGACAGTCAGGGGAGCGCTGATCAGCTCGTAGACCAGGAGCAGGACCAGGAAGTAGCCGGCCACCTGCAGCGGGTACCAGCCCGCTAGCGGCTGCCAGGCCAGCGGCTGCAAGAGGTCGCGCAGCCAGAGGTCGAGCCGGAAGAGATAGAGAACCACCAGGCCAGCAGCGGCGATGGCCAATCCGACGAGCCAGAGCCTCCGCCGGAGACGCGCATACTCACGCGCCTCCCGCTGCCGCTGGGGATCAAGCTGGGCGGTCGTGGCTGGCGGCTCTTCTCTCTGCTGCGCTGGTTGTGTAGTCTGTGTAGACTGCTCTCGTTCCATAAAAGCTACCTTCCTCCACGCGATGCTAAGCGCCAGTGCAGTGCCCGGGCTAGCCCGTGTCAACCTGTTTCGCTTTATCTTAACGCACAGGCCCTTATCTGGGCAAGCCGCTCTTGCTCGCCTGCCCTCGCTGCTGCAAGCTGAACAGATCGGCCTGAGCCAGCCGTTGCGCTAAAGACGGGTAGCTGCGGTTAGTGGGCCGTTCCCCCCAACCTCCTCGCGCGCTCGCGGCACTGAGATTGGCCAGACGAATCACAGCATTGCGGTAGGCTCGCACAAGGCCGGTCCGTTCCAGGGCAAACCTATCAGCACGCATCTCCTGACGATAGGATAAGGAGTTGTGGAGGACTCTGTAGTTCAGCCAGAGAGCAAGAAGCACCATGACGAGCGCCACCTGACCTAGCTTGCTGGTCAGGGGAAAATTTGAGACGAGCATCAACTGCCAGAGGAGAAGCCAGGCCAGGTGATAGAGCGCGCTCAAACCGATACGCCAGAGAAGGTCATTGTGGACATGGTGAGCCATCTCATGGGCACAGAGGACCTCTATCTCGTCAGGCGGGAAATGCTTGAGCAGGCTGTCTGTTAGCCAGATTCGGCGCCTTGATCCCAGGCCCGTGGCATAGGCATTGGCTATGGCCAGTTGCCCCTCGGTCTCGTAGACATAGATGCCTTCCAGCCTCAGACTCAGGCGCTGTAAGAGATTGGCGCAGCGCTGTTGAATTTCGCCCGGGGGGAGCGGGTAGCGAGCAGCAGGCAAGAGACTAGCTGGCCTGCTCACCCACCAGCACGAGAACAAGAGCCAGATCACGATGAGCAGCCAGACTGGCAGCCACCACCAGGCCGGCATAGCCACCTGCAGTACGGCAGCCAGCCCTATCACCAGGCTGAGAGCCAGCGTCAGGCTCAGCCAGCGACTGAACTGGAAGCGAAGCCAGTACCCTGGAGAAGAGCGCAGGATGCCCTGCGCCCTGATGCTCTGGAGTAGCAGAAGAACTAGCGGGACAAAACCTATCAGGCTGCCCAAAAGCCAGTAGATCAGAAAGGCTTTCAGGGTGGCCAAGAGACGCCAGACCGGATCAGCCAACAAGAGATCTCCATCCACCCCAGGGAACGACACTGTTAGCAGGCTCAACGGTGCGGAAGGGAACCAGGCGAAGGCTAAGAGCAGGCAGCCAATGATGGCCAGCCAGAGCCTCACTTTGCGGACGAGGGAGCGCTGGGCGGACACAATCGCCTGTTGGTGAGCCATGTCTATGAGGACCACCTCCGGCTCGAGTTTACCCTGTTTCTCCTGTTTGACTTCAGCCCCCGACTGCGCACGGGCTGCCAGTCTCTGCTGAATAAGCTGGCGAGCCTGCCCTAGAGCCTCGGACCCAGCCACGAATTCAGCGAGTGGGCGCTGCTGGCAGGCAATCAACCCCAGCAGCAGATGCAGTGGTTCAATGCGCTCATGGCCAAGATGGCCGGCTTCAGCAGCGGCAGCGTTCAGAGCACTCCGCGCAGCTTGAGAGAGGCCGCCCTCAACTCCCACCTCCTCGCTGAGCGCCACACTAGAGAAGATAAGCTGTGTTAGGCGCCCGTTAAGCGTCGCGAGATCTATTCCCAACTGAGTGAGACAGGTTGGCCCTTCCTCCTGCGGGTCGGCCAGGAGTCCTGCCAGAAGGTCAGGTCCCGTTAACCACGACCGCCCTGCCTGCAGCGCCAGTCGGCAGGCGTGTACCAGCACTTCTTTCGCACGATAACTGTAATGCTCGTAACTGGGGATATACTGCTCCATACTCATGCTACTCAGGTCTCCCATCTCTTTCTGCCGGGCCATGCTCTTCTAACCACCAGTGCGTGACACGTCGCAGCAGCGAGCGTGCCTTGGCCCAATAGCTATAGCTCTTAAAGGCTGGAATACGCCATTGGTCCTAGCCATTGCCACCCCTCTCTTCTGCTGCATTGTCCCCTTCTCTCTCTCCTTCATAAATTTCCAGATGCTTATCTATTATAGACGGAACTCCGCTCCTGACAAGAGGCTTTTATGGTGCACAGTGAAGTAAGATGTGGCTCTCATATTTACAAGAAGAAAGAAAATACATTTTTTGAAGATAGAAATTGCACTCAATTTAACATAATTTATCACAAGAGTGATAAATATATTTTTGACAAGGAGGGACGCTAGAGAGCGAGATCACATTATTTTTTCCGCGAGGAGAACAACAGAGGAGGAAGGGAAGTACTGAAAGGGAGGGCGCCGTTCTGGAGCCTGCGGCTCTCCCCGGCAGGTCTGCCAGTCAGGCAGATCAGACCGGGGAGAAGCGGCCCCGCATTTCCTCAGAGCTTGTGGAAAGTGCAGCTAACCTTACCAAAGTGGAGCGAGTCGCCATCGTTGAGAGGAGTCGCCTTATCCGGTTCCAGGCGCCGCCCATTGATGCGCGTCGCATTCGTGCTGTTCAAGTCTGTCAGGGTAAAGGTACTGCCGATATGTTCCAGAAGCGCATGCACGCGCGAGACTGTGTCTGCATGCTCCATCGGGCCCAGATCAATATCGGGCTTCAGGCCGCCCAGGTCGTGATCGTAGCGTCCTACCACCAGGCGCTCACCTGTCAGGAGAAGCTCACGACCATCGCCAAAGATCAGCCGTCCCCACGGCGCATTAGGATCAGGACGCGGCTCACTGGCCGGGCGAGCTTTGATCGGCTGGGGAGGGCCAGGAGGTGGCGGCGAGACAGGGGCCGCAGGGACAGCGGGCGCAGGCGACTGCGAGCCAGGGACCTGCACAGTGGGCACAGAAGAGGCCGCAATCGTCGGCTCAGCACTAGAGCTGGCGCTGGTCTCCGTACCCTTATCCTGCGCCCCTGGCCCAGGAATAAAGGTCACCGTTGGCTTCGGAATTACTGGCGGCCTGGCCGGTACCTGGGAAGCATAGGGCTGGATCGGTGGCTTCGCTGGCGGTGCAGGAGGAGGGGCCACCGGCGGCTTCGCCGGTGCCGGAGACGGAGCCGGCTGAGCAGGCGGCTGGACCCCCCGCGCGCCCGAACCCTGGGACTGGAAAGTTGAAGCCCCACACTTCGGGCAGAAGGCCGCATTGGGTTTCAGCTCTGTTTTGCAATTAGGACAGAGTTGCTTGAGCGCCCGCCCGCAGCCCGAGCAGAAGGTATCGCCCGGCTCATACGGCGTGTTGCACTGAGGACAGCGCAGGCCAGCAGCGGGCCGCGCAGGCATCGCCGTGGGAGCTGCTGGCACAGGCGTGGGCGGCACATAGGGCGGCACATAGGACGGTGAACCCGGCGACGGCGTCGGCACCGCTCCATAGGGACCCGCCGACATGGCCGGTCCCCCCCACTGTTGCTGAACCTGCGGCAGAAGCGAAGGGGGAATCGGGCCGATCTGTACCTCGGGACGCTGCTGGCGCACCAGGCCATCAACCATGTTGAGCACCTCATTGGCCAGGCTCGCCTGACGCACGGCCCCCACACCGGCAGTAATCGCCAGCGGCAGCAGTACCGGGATGACCATCGCGCCCACAGCTCCTATCGTCCCAACCGCCGCTTTATCCATCCAGCGCTGCTGGCCAATCATCGCCAGCACTCCCCCCGAGACACGCTGCAGCGTCACCGAGAGGGCAGCCTGCATTCCGAGCACGGCCTCAAAGTCGCCGCCCTTCTTCAACTGCACCAGGGCCTGATCGGCATTACTAAACTGCTGCGTCTGATACCCCTTGGCACGATAGACATTCTCCAGATCGGTGGCCAGACGCGGTATATCGATATCTTGCGATGTATAAAATCGGGCATCCATTGGTCTCTCCTCTTCTGCGGTAGCGAGGCGCTTCTCAACTCGCCCTGTTGGCTCAGCAGCAGCCGTTTGCTGCC
>NZ_BDGT01000048.1 GCF_001748285.1 Thermogemmatispora onikobensis
AGGTCACTGCTGTACTCAAAGCGTCCGATCAATCTCCCATCAGGTCGATCATCAACCTCCAGCGAAAGATCAAATTTGGAGGCCCCTGCACTCACATCCATCTGTGTAATCGTCCAGCCCGAAGGCAGTACTGGCAGCTGCGGCTCAAGCGTCAGCGCCACCTGGAACAGTGGATTCCACGCAGCAGAACGCTCAACCTGGAGCTGCTCCACCAGGTAGCTGAAAGGGATATCCTGATGGGCAACTGCTCCTATTACTCTCTCTTTCACCTGGTGCAGCAGTGAGCGGAAGCTCAAGCTCTCTGTCAGCTTGCAAGAGAGCGGAAGCGTATTCAAAAAATACCCTGGCATCCTGGCAAACTCAGGGCGTTGTTCACGGCTCCCCAAGACTGCACCGACTACGATCTCCTCCTGCCGAGTGTAGCGGTACAGCAAGAGCTGGAGAGAGGCCATCAGGACCATATAAAGGGTGGTACCCTCCTCACGTGCCAACCTTTTAAGAGCCTCCGTTAGCTCCCTGCTCAACGCGAAAGGCACCATTCCCCCACGGAAACTTTGGACTGGCGGTCTTGGGAAATCCGTAGGTAAATTAAGCAACGCCGGCGCTTCAGCAAGTGTCTCTCGCCAATAAGCGAGCTGCCTCTCAACCAAATCCTGATTGACGGTGGCCTGTTGCCACAGCGCATAGTCGGCATACTGATAGGTTGGCTCAGGCTGGGGTGAGGGGAGACCGGCGCAAAACGCTTCGTAGTGTGTCCACAGTTCCGGCAAAAAGACCTGATAGAGAGTAACTCCATCGAAAATAATATGATGTAAAGTCAGGTAGAGGCGATGAAGTTGATCCTCAATCTGAATAAGTAAACCGCGCAAAAGGGGGCCGCTTGTCAAATCAAAAGGCAGGCGAGCCTGCTCGGTAGCCAGGCGTTGAGCCTCTTGCTCCCGCTCTTCTGGGGGGAGGTGGCGCAGATCCACAAAAGGCAAGGTCAGTGGCTCGAAAGGATGAATATGCTGAAAGGGCTGACCATTCTCTTCAGGGAAGCTTGTGCGCCAGATCTCGTGGCGTCTGATAAACTCATTAAAGCTGCGTTCAAAGGCCTCGCGGTCCAATGTGCCTGGCAGGTGGACAGTGACGCACTCATTATAGGCTGGTTCCTTTGCCAGGCGAGACAGAAACCAGAGCTGCTGCTGTCCAAACGAGAGCGGTGCAGGCTGTCCTGGCTCATGTCGGGGAAGGGGGGTCAGCAACCTCTGGGCCAAGGGCGCTCCGGCCAGCTTCTTCTGACGCAGCTGCTCTAGCAGTAGTTGTCGTACATCCACCGCAGGGTGGTTCTCACTCATCGTTCACCTCTCACCTTTCCCAAGATACCGGCAAACTCTTGAGGCCACGCAGGCCGAGATTCTCACGCCAGACGAGCGGGCCTGGCTCCAGCTGCAAGCCGGGCAGACGACGCACAATAAGCTCGATTGCGATCTGTCCCTCGATACGTGCCAGAGCAGCCCCGAAGCAGAAATGACTGCCCCAGGCGAAGGCCACATGGCGATTGTCCTGGCGTCGAATATCGAGGCGGTCGGGATCGGGGAAGCGCTCTGGATCGCGATTGGCTGCGCCCATAACCGCGATCACGGCATCGCGCTTCCGAATCTTCTTCCCACCCAGTTCCGTATCCTCGGGGGCCAGACGAGCCGTATGCTGGCTGGGACTCTCGTAGCGCAGCAACTCCTCCACTGCCGATGGGATCAGTGAGAGATCTGCGCGCAGCAACGCAAGCTGATCCGGGTGGCGCAGCAGGCTCAGCACGCCATTCCCGATCAGATTAGTAGTTGTCTCCTGCCCTCCCACCATCGTAATAATCGTATTAGCGATAATCTCCTCCTCGCTCAGGCGGTCGCCATCGATCTCGGCGGTCAAGAATGCATGGATCAGGCCCTCGCGTGGATGGTGCTCCATTTCCCTGATGGCAGAGCGAAAATAGGCAGTCATCTCATTGAGGCTGCGAATCACCTGTGCCACCCGGTCCGGGTTATGCTGGAAATTCCCGAGCACCTGCGCGAAGTCGGCGGACCAGGCTGTCAACTGCTGCCAATCGGTCGCAGGCACTCCCAACATCTCGGCGGTCACAATGGCGGGCAAAGGATAAGCCAGGTCTGCGATCACATCCATCTGTCCCTGGGCCTGCACGCGATCGAGCAAGCTATTCGTAATATCGCGAATATGCTCGCGCAGCACAGCTACGCGACGAGGAGTAAAGGCCTTCGCGGCCAGGCTGCGCACCCGCGTATGAGCTGGTGGGTCCAGAAACAGCATCTGCTTCACCATCACGCGGGCCAAGGGGGTCAGGGCCTGCATCCCCATAGCCTCTAGCTGCTCCGGGGTAGGCGTACGTTGGGCAGAAAAGCGCTGAAAGACCGTGATAACGTCGGCGTAGCGTGTTACCACCCAGGCGTGCAAAAACGGGTCCCAGTGAACAGGGTCCTCGCGGCGCAGGCGGTGGTAGAGTGGATAAGGATTTGCCAGAACCTCTGGATCAAGGAGATGATAGAGACTTAGTGGTAGCTCCTGCTGCTGTGGTGGCGTCACCGACCTCGGTTCCTGCATAATTATCACGGGCTCCTCTTATCCAGAAACAAGACCGACTGGGTCTTCTCCTTCCATTGGCAACCGTACTGGCGGCTTTCTCCCCCGTATTCTGGCGGCCAGTGCGGCGTACCAAACGCTCCTCTCCTGGTCTTAGCTATTCTGAAGCTGCTCTAGCAAGCTCTGGGCCTCCTGCTCACTCATGGTGGCCAGGCGTTCGAGCAGTAGCTGCTCGATGCGAGCGGCGAGCTGACGTACTGTTGGAGCGGTAAAGAGCGTGTGCAGTGAGATTTGCACTCCAAACAGCTCGGTCAAGCGCAAAATGAGCTGGGCCCCAAGCAGAGAATGGCCACCGAGCATAAAGAAGTTCGCGTTCACATCGATAGCTGAGCGTCCCAGCAGCGAGCAGACTACCTCTGCCACCTGTTGCTCGATAGCGTTGGTTGGAGCCACGTCCTCCTCTTTGAAGAGAGACGGGGCCAGACTGTCCATCCCTACCTCTTCTGACAGGATCTCGCCAGTCTCGGGTGAGGGCAGAGCCTCCCGGTCGATCTTGCCATGAGCAGTCAATGGCAGGGTATCCAGACGCACGAAGATCGTCGGAAGCATGTAGTCAGGCAACTGCTTGGCGAGCGCCGTGCGCAGCTCAGAGGGAGTGAGTTCTGCTTCAGGCGAGGTGACCACGTAGGCTACGAGTTGCTTCTCGCCTGGCAGCTTCTCGCGGGCGACAACAACGCTGGCCGTAATGCCCGGCTGCTGATTGAGTACCGTCGCTATCTCATCCAGCTCAATGCGGTAGCCCCGAATCTTGACCTGATTATCCAGGCGTCCCAAAAAAGCAATCTGGCCATCCGGCAAGAAACGTGCCTGATCGCCCGTACGATACATGCGGGCCCCAGGCTGCTGAACAAACGGATCAGGAAGAAAACGCTCGGCGGTCAGCTCCGGACGGCCTCGATAACCGCGGGCTACTCCCTGGCCACCGATATACAGCTCGCCGGGAGCACCCCAGGGCACGGGGTGAAGCGCTTCGTCGAGAATATAGATCGATGTATTATCGATAGCCCAGCCAATGGAAGGCGGCTCTGCCAGTGGCTCGCTCACTGGTGGCACTGGTCCAGAGGTCGCCACAACCGTGGCCTCGGTTGGCCCATAGTTGTTTACCAGGGTAAAGGGCAGGCCGGGCTGGGGATAGCGATGGAGCGTATCGGCCCCTGTCAGCAAGAAGCGCAAAGCCGTTTCGCGAGGCCACGGGAGCTGGATCAGGCGCTCGGCCAGCGGGGTTGGCAGAAAAGCAATGGTGATGGCCTGTTCGAGCAGCCAATCGCGCAGCGCTGGCGCTGAGAGGCGCAGCTCATCGGCAGGCAGATAGACAGCTGCGCCGCATGTCAGATAAGGCCAAAGCTCCCAGCCAGTTGCATCGAAAGCCGGACTGGTCACCTGGCTGGCCCGATCGGCAGCGCTCACCGAGAAGGCGCGCTGGTGCCAGAAAATCAGATTCAGCAGGCTATCGTGCGTGACCTCCACACCCTTGGGGCGCCCAGTTGAACCCGAGGTATAGATCACGTAGGCCAGATCATCTGCCGTGGCCTGCTGCTCCGCGATCTCGCCCGTTGGCTGGGCTGCCAGTCGAGTGGCATCTTGATCCAGGTAAACACGCTGCCGAATAGGGAGCGCCGCTTCTCGCTCAAGCTGGCTGGCCAGCTGAGAAGTCGTAACCAATACGGGGGCCTGGGCATCCTCCAGCATAAAGCGAACGCGCTCATGCGGATAAGACGGATCGAGCGGCAAATAGGCCCCTCCAGCTTTGAGAATAGCCAATAGTCCCACTACCATTGCCGGCGAGCGCTCCAGGTAGAGGCCGACGGGCACGCCGGGATAGACACCGTGCGCGCGCAGATAATGGGCCAGCTGGTTGGCGCGCCTGTTCAGCTCCTGGTAGCTCAATGTGGTCTGCGCTGTCACTACTGCTGGTGCCAGTGGGTGCTCGTGGGCCTGTTGAGCAACAAGAGCCGGTATACAGGCATGACGCGGATAATCGCGTCTGGCGGCGATCCATAGGCTAAGTGGCTGTTCCCCTTCGCTTGACAGAAGACTACCGGGAATCTTCTTTATTGCATCTCTAGCTGCCATAGTTGGCCCTAAGAAATTACTGCTGTACAGTTCTTCTTGCTTAAAGACCATATAAATAGTTTGCTCCTGTCACAAATAGAATCACATATTTCTTGCCTCTCCCGGGAGGAGGCTATGGTCGAGACAGCCTGCTAATTGAGCGTAGACAGGCAGCACCCTTGAGGGTACATCTTTTGAAACGAGACTGAATCGTTGCGGTTATAGCTACTCTGGAACGTTTCGTTCCTGCCTGCTATTCCTCCCTATCTACCAGCCTTCCTATTCAGGCGGCGCGCGAGAGCGGGCGCGCCTTCAGACGAGTTGGACAGAAGAACGTCAGGTAACAGTATACTGCTCTATTGGCTGGAAATCTCCTCTTGGATGGCTCTTTTGGCTGAACATGATAACCGTCTTTACTGGCATTGATGACCGCTTTCTGAAGGACCTAATCTACTGTCAGGGGTGTTCCCTGTTTCGCTGTGGTCCAAATGTGCTGGCAGGCAGCGATACCCTGACGGATGCCCTCCTGAATAGCGTGGTTATTGGCTGGGGTTTGGGTCTGCGAGCTGTAGAGATTGGCGTCCCAGCCGTAGTAAGCGATACCGGTGGCCCCATGCTGGCAGAAGCTCTGGCTTTGCTGGACAATATCGGCGGTACTTGGGAGCGGCCAGCTCAAGCCAGCACGAGTCGAAGGTCCTCCAAAGGCCTGCGCAATTCCGATCATCGGGGTCTGAGCGTAGTTCCAGCCCCGTTTCTGCAAGCTAGTGAACATGGCATTCAGGGTACTGCGCATTGACCAGTCATAGCGGCTGGCTGAGGCATCTTCCCTGGCTTGCAAGACCGTGAAGATGTAGAGGCCGATCATGTCGCAGCCCTCAGCGGTGAAGTTCGCGGCGATCTCGTCATGCCAGCCGGTATCGAAGCCGGTAGGGGGAGAGGCGCCAAAGCCACAGATGGCAGGGCGCTGAGGGGTATACTGCTGGATCAATTCATGAAACTTGATTAACAGCTCACGGGCGCTGCCAGGGTCCCACAGCACCCAATCATCAAGAACCCAATACCCCAGAATGAGCGGATTAGACTGAGTCTCTTCGAGATGCCGTCTGACCAGCTGGAGCAAGGCCTCTTCACTTGCAATCGGCACCGAGTCCCGCCCGCAGTAAGGATGAGCCCCGGGTGGTGGCGGCTTGACCGTTTTGGTACGGTGGCACTCGTAATACTGCAGGTAGCTAGAGATATAGCCGTCGATGACCTGCATATGCGCGGCCTGGAGCGCTCGCCCTAGCTCGCTCTCTGGTGAGGGTGGATCACCGTACTCAAAGACAACTTGTATCCCCAAAGCCGCGGCCTCTGCAACCTCGGCAGGGGTTCCAACGGTGAAGCCGCCAATCAGGTGCAGGTCTTTGAAACGGCTATCCTGCCCGCTGGAACTGGCAAAGCGCGGGCTGCTGGTTGTCAGCTGCGAAACCAGCGGTGAGTGGGTGATCAACCACCAGGGATGCAGCAGCCAACCTATTCCTGCCAGGATGACCATAACTGATGCACTGAGCAGCACGAGGGCACGCCTCTGCCAGTGATGCACCTGCCTCATACACTCATCGCTCCCTGCTTGACCTCCAGGGCAACTACAGGGCCGGCACAGCTACCGGCCCTGGTCTCGCCGCTCTTGGGGCTTCCCTCTCTAGCGACTAGGCTGTCTCGGCCTCCTGTTGGCCGAAAAGCTTGGGAAGAAAGGTTTTGGCCAGCTCCAGGTTTCCCTCATAGCTGTGATAGAGCCAGCTTTCCAGCTTCTGCCTGGGAGTTGCTCCCTCGGCTACCCACCAGATGGGGTGTGTCAGGAGCTGAATCGCCTTCCCCTCCCGAAAGGCCGCCGACTGCAGGGGATGGCCATAACGCCAGCGTCCTGTCGAATCGCTGATATAGGCAAGGTCGCCCCGCTGAGCTAAATGGTAGACCGTATAGATCGGCCTGGCCTCTTCTACCGGAATGCTGGCGAGTGTACGCGGACTGTGCACACTCGCAATAGTTCGTTTGACATAGGGGTAAAAGTGAGCCAGGATCTCTATTTCGTGAACAACATCGAGGTGCTGACCATGATAATCCTGCAAATCAATGTGAAGGGCGATGTCATGCCCATAATTGTGAATCTGCTCCAGAAGACGAGCACTTTCTGTACTTAGTACATTATAAAATGGAGACGACAACATCACAAAATACGTGGCCTGGAAGCCAGACTCGTGTTCCACTCGGGCAAGCTCTAACGCTGCTTTTAAGCTAATATCGATATCGTGTCTTAGTAGTAGTATACGCTCTCCATGCTCTAGTCGCTCTTCCAGATCATCGAAAAGCGAGCAACGATAACCCTGGCTTGCGAAGGCCAAGAGGAGTTGACGATAACCCTGCAAAGTAAAATCTTCCACTGCTCTTCTACCTACTTCTAGTATTAAATGGATAGGCTTGATAGTCTTTCGCTTTCACCGTTTGCTGATCTGCTGGTAGAGGTACAGTAAGTTTTCCTGTTCCTTCTCCCAATGTAGATCGGCGGAGGCTGCCTGTAGAGCGTTCTGCCGCATAGTGGCCAGCCTCTGCGGTTGGGCAAGCATCCTGTTAATGGTCCTGGCGATGGCTTCAGGAGTGAGATCGCTGACCACCTCACCCAGGCCGTAGGTCTGCACGAGCTCCACGACCGCTGGCAGGGCTGAGGTCAACACGGGGACGCCGGCCATGATGTACTCAAACAGCTTATTGGGCAGGAACATCTGCACGTTCAGCGAATAGTCGGGCGAGGCGACCAGCAGACCCAGATCTGCCGAGGCCGTCCAACTCAGCAGCTCGGCATAAGGGACGGCGGGCAAGAGCCTCACGCGGTTGCCGACCTGTTCTGTCTCAATCAGCTGCTCCAGCTCCTCGGCAGCGTTGCCCAGTCCTTTCCCCAAGAGCACGATGACAATCTCGGGATCGAGGTAGCGGGCGGCCTTGACGAGGAGATCCAGCGAGCGATTGGCCTGGAGGCGTCCTTGATAGAGAGCCAGGCGTATCTGAGGTGCCAGGCCAAGAGCCTCATGCAGCCGCTTACTGGGTGTTACCTGCTGATAGGGAGGAATATTGCGCACCAGGGCCAGGCGTTTGATCCGATAGCGGCGCTGAAGCTCCTGGACGATCGGAGGAGAGACGGTGATCACGCCATCGCTGGCGGGAATCATACCTTTCATAAGCAGGGTCAGCAGATGGTGAAGCAACCGTCGCCCCCGGCTCATGGAGGAAAGGGGATGCTCCTCCAGAGGCATCTCGTGAGCCTCAAAGATCAGTTGTTTCCGGCGCAGGCGCGAGGCCAGGTAGCAAGCTGGCAAAGCGGCAACATCGTGAGCATGATAGACATCGGCGTCTGTGCTCAGCACCTGCCATGTACCGCGTACGAAGAGTGAGGCAGCCCTCAGCAAGGCGCGGTGCTTGAAACGAGACGAGAAGAACTCGGGGGCCAGCCGTACGTGCTGCAGAGTGATGCCCTGGAGTTCCTCACGCGCAGGTTGCTCTTGCGACTCCAGATCGACCACGCTGACATGGCACCCGGCGGCGCTCAGAGCGGTTGCGGCCCGCATTACTCGTACATCGCTCTTGCCCTGGCCCAGCACATGCATACAGACCCGCAGAGGGGATAGGCTCCCTGGGGGCTTGCCCCGTGAGGTCTCGGCAGCCCGATTGGTGTGCTGATTGACTACCAACTCTCTCAAAGTGATCCCTCCCGCTGTGGCGCTAGGGCGCTGGCCGATCTTGCTGGCAGCAGTGCCTGATAGAGTTCGAATAGATGAAATTGCTCGCGGTTCCAGTTGAACTCGCGGCGAGCGATCTCGAGGGCGTGCTCTCTCATGCGCTCCAGTGCCTTCTGATCGTGGATGACCCGATTGATGGTAGTGGCGACGGTAGCCGGATCACGTGATGGCTCGACGACTCCCAACTCGTGGGCCTGAATCAGCTCGGCAATCACATCGAGCTGAGAGCTGAGTACGGGAAGCCCTGCCATCAAGTACTCGAAGAACTTATTGGGCAGGCAGTAGCGAATACTCAGTGAGTAATCAGGCGGAAGCAAGGTCAGGCCGAGATCGGCTGAGGCAGTCCAGGCCAGGAGTTCCTCGTAGGGAACGGGAGGCAGCAGTTTCACACGTTGCTCCACCCCAAGCTCGGCGATCAGTTTCTGCAGTTTCTGATGTGTCGGCTCGCGAGCTGCCCCGAGCATGACAATCACGACGTCTGGCTCTAAAAATGGAGCAGCTCGCACAAGCAGATCAAGGCCACGGTTTTCCTGAAGATTCCCCTGATAGAGGGCAATACGGGTAGCATTGGATAAGCCTAATTTTTCACGGAGAAGATTGGTGCGCGCAACCTGGTGGTAGGGTGGCACATTGCGCAGGAGTGTGACACGCTGTCCGCCATACTCGCGCTCGATGAGGGAGACAATGGGGGGAGAGACAGCGATCACCCCCTGGCTGCGCCTCACAAGGTAGCTCAGCACCCGCCGTGCAATGGCGAGGAGGCGCGGCCAACGCTGGACCGCTCGATCTGCCAGCGGCAACTCTGGTGAATCAAAGATCAAGGGCTTACGTCGCAGTCTGGCTGCCACATAGGCGGCGGGTAGTGCATGCTCCACAAATGAATGGTAGATGTCGGCCTCTTCTCGAAGGAGATGGAGAGTGCTCAGTACATTGATGCGGAGTAGTTTGACCAGAAACCAGGGCTTAAAACGCGCTGGGATAAACCAGGCGGGCATGACGATATGCTTCAGCCTGATCCCCTGGTGAATCTCCTCATGGGGGGAGGAGCGCGACCCGACAACATCCACAATTGTAACCTGCAGACCTGCCTCCTTCAGAGCAGTGGCAGTGCGCCACAGACGCGCATCGCCGCGGGCCGGAGCAAACCTGAGCATGACGACGCGCTGCCCCTGAAAAAGTGGCGAGAGGCCAGCAGCCACATCTTGAGCTTCAGATAACATAGTCATAGACTTCTTTTTACACTCCTTCCGGGAAAGGAATGGCGCAGACGGGAGAGCTGCCGCAGTGGCAGGCGTGCCAATAGCAGCAGAATGACAACATAGGCCAACCAGATCAGTCCATAAAGGACGGCGCTACTCAACGGATCAAGGCCTTGGGCCAGGAAGGCTGCGATGAAGTAGAGAGCGATCCCAATGGCCAGTGCGCTGAGAAAGAAACCGATCTCGAAGGGCACAGGGTACATCTGGTTATTCACCAGGTAGGCCAGGAGCGAGAGGAACGCATAGGCCACCAGTGTCGAGAAGGCTGCTCCTAGTGCACCAGTGAGTGGAATAAGCAACACATTCAACACCACGTTAAAAATGGCTGCCTCTGCCGTAAGAACCACTGCGTACCATGTTTTTCTCTTTATCGATATTCCTACATTGAAAACATTGTAGATGCCGTAGAAGACCATAGACATGGCCACCAATGAGATCACGGGCGAGGCTCCATGATAGCTATCTGGGAAGAGGACTTCCAGCAAAAATTTCCCGGCCAGCGAGAGGCCAAAGGCGGCTACCAGGAGGACGACGCTGAACCAGCGGAAGATCAACCTGAAGATCTGGGGGGCATCGCGGCGACGCGCCACGGAGAACATCGTCGTCGGCCAGGCCAGATTGAAAGGGGAGATGACCAGTACGCCCAAGACGTTGCCCAGCGTATAGGCGATCGAGTAGCTGGCAGTTTCCGCCAGTGAGCCAAAGCGACTCAGCAGATAGCGGTCCGAGAGCTGCAGCACCCAGACAGACACGAAGCTTGCCACCAGGGGCACGCCAAAGGACAACATATTGCGCGCCATTTCGCGGTCAAAAGTCAAGCCCGCTTCCCAGAGGATCACCGGCAGCATACTGAAAACTACGATGGCATATCCGCTGGCCGTGCCCAGCAAGGCCCCGGTCATGCCCAGATGCAATGGTCCTATGTAGAGTAAGGTTGCGACAAGGCCCACGAGTAGATTGGCGATTGAAAGGGTCGCATAGAGCGTAGGGCGGTTCTCGGCTCGCAGCCAGGCCAGGCCCGGCACGCTCAAATTCTGCAGCAATACTACCAGGGCGGCTGCCTGTACTGGCGCTGTCAGGAGGGGTGACTGGAAGAGGAGCAGGGCGATGAAGGCCGCGCCTAGCGACATGGCTAGCGTTACCGCGATCGAGATCGCCAGGAGCAGCCCTACTACGGTCGAAAGCACGCGCAGTCGCTCGCGGCGTGATTCGTAGTCGTAGCCATAGGCGCGGAAGAAGGCATTCCCTAAGCCGAGCTGTGTGATGCCGGCGATCAGCGAAATGGCCGCGAGCAGCACGGAGAGGGCGCCATACTCGTCGCGCGAGAGAGTGTGTGTCAGGAGTGGGGCCAGCACAAGCGAGGTCAGAGGGCCTGCCAGAGAAGAGAGGGCATAGATCCCACTGCTCTTCACCAGGGTACGCAGCTGACCCACGTAGCCATTGCTCTTCTCTTGGGCTGGTGCTGGAGTAGTGGGTCCCGACGTCGTCGGCGAGGCTGGCGCAGCTGGTGGGGCTGCCATCGCTGGCTGTGCCGGCTGGACTGGTCGTGCTATCTGCACCGCTGGTGTTGGCTGATAGCCCGGCGCGTACTGTGGATACTGCGGCCCCGGGTAGGCTGGATAGGGCTGTTGTGTTGTTGGCTTCAATCCTCAACTTCCCCCTCTAGGCCGTTACGGGCCACCGTTTCTGTAAGGAGCTGCTCCAACGCTGCCCAGCCAGAAGCCCGGAGCAGAGCCCTGCGGAAAGTCTCCGGACTATGCTGAGTGGCGATATAGGCTCTGGCTGCCCGCCCCATCTGGCGGCAGAGAGCAGGATTGTCAAGCAGGCGCACGAGGGCGTTCGCTGTCTCCTCGGTATCTGCCGGTCTCACGGCAATGCCGCGTCCCTCTGCGAGCAGCAAGGCATTTGAGGGAGGGCGAGTTGAAGCAATCACAGCACAGCCAGCGGCCATTGCCTCCAACACGGCCATTGAGAAGCAGGCTCCGCGGGTACTAGTGTAGAGAAAAATATCGCTGATCGACAGGAGACGGGCAATCTCTGGTGCAGACAGCTCGCCCCAGAGAGCGCAATGGTCATGGAGCTGGAGCCGATCGATCGTTCGCTCAAGCTCCTGGCGCAGAGGTCCATCTCCGGCGATAATCAGGCGCACTCTGGCGCGGGCTGTTGGCTTTAACCGCTCCAGGGCGCGAGCCAGACTTGCCAGCGCGAGATCGAGGCCTTTCTCTGGTGTGAGGCGGCAGGCGATCGCCACCACCATATCGTCCGGTCTGAATCCATATTCCTGGCGGCGGCCTGCGCGTTCCTCCTCTGAGGGCACTGGGTAGCGTTCGATATTGACCATGCTGGCGAAGCGTACCACGCGGCTGGCGGGGATGCCGAAGCGCGCCGCCATCGTCTCCACGCCATCGCCTGGGACACCTGGTACCAGATACTGGTCAACGCGCCGGGCTGCTAAGCGGAGCATCAAGCGATAGGAGGGCCAGTAGCACCACTCCTGCAGGCGCCCGATGAGGCGACGCAGGCGGCTGCGGTGGGCGAGCAGGCGCCGACGCTCGGCCAGGTGGAGTGGATGAATGTCCTCCTGAAGCAGGGTCAAATGGCCATGATCGATGCAAACCACGCGCGCGCCAGCCAGATGACCCAGCGGAGCGGAAAGCAAGGCAGAGAAGACGGCATCCTGCGGCAGGACGAGATCGAAGGCGGTCCCTTGACGCAGCAAGGCGAAGAGCCTGGCGGCGCCAGTCAAAACATAGAACCAGACAAATGGAAAGTGAGAGGCGCCCATCCAGGAGCGGCCAAAACGGTGAATGACATATTTACCGGTCTCCTGGTCGGTAATGGCTCGGGTGAGGTATTCCATGCGCCAGTGGCCTTGCGTCGCTTCTTCGATGCCTTCCAGGACGGTGAGGACTCCGCCAATGGCTGGGAAGGCCGGGAGCGGGACGCAGACGCGCAGTTGACTGGGAGTGCTCGCCGGACGTGGAAAGAGGCGAGGTTGCCAGAAGCGCCAAAGGCGCGCGCTCAAGGAGTGTCGGGCGTGCCACCAGCGGGAGCGCAGGCGGCGCAGCCAGCTCTCTGAATAGTGCTGCCAGTGCTGGCGGGCGCGAACGCAAACCTCGCTCTTTGTCGAGGCTGCCAAAGCATCCAGCAAAGCAATCTGGAGAGCCAGCTCCTGGGCTGTAACCAGGCAGCGCGTAGCCAGGTCGCGATAGGGCCAGAAACGTCCAGCGAACTCACACAGGCTCCGTTCAAAGGTAGTCAGTGCTCGTTGGTATAGCTCTCGACTTACCTCCTCACAGGCGGGCCAATACTCTATCAGTTCATGGAGGCTGAGCAAAGCCAATGCCATGCCAGTGAAGCTATGGGTGGCTGGATAAATGGCCAGCTCTTCAAAGAAGATCCCATCAGCATAGAGGGGGGAGTAGATGCCTCCATCCAGAATATCGCAATGGAAAGTCTTCAGGCAGCGCTCCAGGGCCAGCATATACGCCTGATCACCTGTCATGCTCAGAGCGCGCAGCAAGACGGCCAGGACGCAGCTCTGCACAGGAGCGGAGAGGCAAAGCGTGGGGCCTCCACCTGGTCGGAGCAAGACGAGCGGCCAGCCGCCTGCGCCGTTGCCGAGAGGCTGCTCCAGAGCGAGCAAGCGCCTGGCATCTTCGAGGAAGAGATCCCTTTCCCGGTGATCACCGCCCACTAGAGAGCGGTTCCAATGGGTCAGGGCGCGGCAGGCTGTTTGCAGGGCAGCCGTGCTGGTAACCAGCGGATTACTCTGGCTCAGGCAATGCTTTAGCACCGCCGTAGGGTAGGGGCCGGGCTGCTGAGGCCAGCCACCTTCCTGATGCTCACTACCGCTACGCACTTTTTCATATTCATAAGAGATAGACATTGATTTTCTCCAGAAATGCATCTGTCAGATCGAAGAGATCGGATGATATATCATGACTCGCGCATAGGTGCAGGTGTATCCTTCGTAGCAGAATGAGAGGCCAGGCTGGCCAGCAGCAGAGGAGAAGAGAGTAGGCCAAGCATCAGCCAACCGAAGCAGGCCAGCGGTGGCAGAGTCCAGCCATTGATACTGATGCTATTGATGCACAGCGCTCCGACCGCAGCCAGGCCACCGGCGAGCAAAGCGCGCTGGCGCTGATCGCACAGTCGCCAGGTGCACCAGGCTTTCCACAGGTAGCAAATCAGGAGGGCGAGGAAGGCCACCAATACGGGGAGGCCGCCCATTGCTCCGAATTCCAGATAGGAATCGTGGGGATGAGCCAGAGGCACATACTGGAGCGGCGAGCGATAGGGGGCCGAGTCCTGCATATAGATACTCAAGCCGAAGCCCACCCCCGTGAACGGGTAAGCCATGATGACATTCAAGGCCGTTTCCCAGGCGCCCAAGCGCAGCGATAGCTCCCCCTGGCCTGTCAGGTGGGCGAAGAGGAGCTGGAGTTGATCAGAGAAGAAGAGGATCAGAATCAGTGAGACGAGGAAGATGCTCAAGGCGATCTGCAGGCGCAATCTCCAGCTGTCCACAAAGAGCAAGAAGAAAACCAGGCCACAGCAGGCGGCTACCCAGGCACCACCGCTGAACGTGAAGAGCAATGCCGGACCGATCACCAGCGCTTCACCAAGATAGAGCAGGCGGGCCAGCCAGAAGCGACTATGCGCGTAGAGACCCAGTGGAATGAAGAGGACAAAGGCGAAGAATGTTCCATTCCAGTTCGGATCGATAAAGAATCCCCCTACGCGCTGGACGCCGGTATCACCGAGAGTAAAATTCGAAACGCTCTTCAGAAAAGGATCGTGGAGGGAAGTGCCCAGGAGAAATTTACCTGTCAGTGCGATGACAATTGTATGAACGGCGATCAGAGCGCCGACGGCTGCCAGGAACTCCAGGACCAGCCAGAGGCTTTTCAGATTGCGCGCCGTATTGAGACCCAGCCAGAAGAAGAGGAAGGAGCCGACAATGATATTGGGATAGTAGAAGAGGGCGTCATCCAGATTAGTGGCTCCGCGCAGGGCGGGAAAGAGGGTCAAGCCCAAAAAGAGGAGCCAGAGCCAGAGCGGGCGAGGCTCCACCCAGGGGCGCTGCTGGGAGCGACCGAGGAAAAAGACCAGCAAAAGGGCAAGCGCGAGCAGCTGAGCCGTCGCGATGAGGGACATATAGAAATCAAGGTAGAGATGAACCAGGGCGACGGTCACCGTCAGGATCTCGTCGCAGCGCAGGTAAAGCAGCAAAGCCAAAAACAGCAGCCCGGTGATCAACGCGGTTGCCATCGAAGCGGCCTGACGAGTCACGCTGGTTGAGGGAATCACAGTGCCAACCAGCAAAGGGGCGAAAACCTCCACCATGCCCACTACAATCAAAGCTCCGATAAGGAGAGCAATAAGCCCTGTGGAGGGAGTGATCAACCCCCTCCCTCCACGCTCGCTTGACGCTGAACGCTGTGTTGTCTTCTGAACGATGCTCATAGCCTCTCTTATCGCTCTCCGCGCTGTCTATGTGGTTCTATCGAAGGCATCTCCAGCGTTTTCAAATCAGTGATATCGGAACCGCGCTGTCCTGGAGGCGGAGCGGGGCTTTCAGCTGCCTCCCCTGCAGTGGGAGCGTTGGGGCTAGCGAGACGCTCACGTGTCAGACGAGGGCGGGCTGGCACCGGCGAGCTTTTCCCATCTGCCCCAGATCCGACTCCTGCCGTAGAAGTCATGACCCGTTGGACCTGAGCGGGAGTGGCCGGCTCCGTCGGTGGCTGTCCCAAGCCTGAACGTTGCTGGCTAGCCGTTGCTGCCAGTCCTCTCGGCTGTGGAGTGGGCGAAAGCTGGCTTACTCCCCGTGGCAATGCTGGCGAGAGTTCTCGCTCGGCCAGAGCGGCCTGCGGGTGATCCTGACCCCAGCGGCTGCTGGCAAGTGCTGCCCCTGACTGCTCGCTCTGCTCGTCGCCTGCGGCCTGATAGTAGTAGGGGGTGATACTGCCGCGCTGCTGTTGCTGCTTGTTGACGACGCAGCCGATGATACGTACACCTGTCTGACGCAGGAGAGCTCGCGCCTGGCGGATATGCTCCTTCCGGGCGCGGGTGATGTCGACCACCAACAGAGCGCTGTCGACTCGTGAGGCCAGGATACTGGCATCGGCCAGGCCCAACAGCGGCGGTGCATCGAAGATCACGATGTCGAAATAGTAGTCTGCCAGGTTCGACAGCAAGTTACGCATGGCCTGCGAATCCAGTAGCTCGGGAGGATTCGGTGGCAGATGCCCGGCTGGCATCAGCCAGAGATTGGCAGTACTGGTCTCATAGAGGAAGCTATCGAGAATGCCTCCTTGCTCAGTTGGGCGCTTGCGTGAAGACGAGACACTTGGCAGAGGAGTCGTGGAAGATTGGCTCATGGCCATAATGGCGCTGCTCAGGCCAGCTTCAGCGGCAGAGATCCCAAAGAGGCGATGGAGCATTGGACGGCGCATGTCGGCATCCACAAGCAGGGTGCGTTTTCCTGCCTTCGCCATAAAGATTGCCAGATTCGCTGCGACCGTGCTCTTCCCCTCTCCTGGGACAGAGCTGGTGATCAAGAGATAGTTGACGGGCGTATCGATGGAGCAGAAGCCGATATTGGTGCGAAGGATGCGGTAAGACTCAATGAGGCCGGCATGCTCCTTGGGGTTAAAGACCTCCTTCTCCTCCGAGGAGCGTACTCGCCAGACGGTCGCGAGGACGGGATAGCCAAAGAGCTGAGCCAGCAGCTCGCCGGTGCGCACGCGCGTATCAAGCTGCTCCAGGAGCAGTGCCAGCAGCACACCAATCAGAAGGCCGGTTACCAGTCCTGCCCCAACATTGAGCAAGACACGGGGCTGAGACGGGCTCGTCGGAGGTGTGGCCTGCTGGACAATGCGCAGAATATTCCCGTTTTCCGCTTCTGTCAGCTCTAGCTGGACAAGAGCATCTTGGAGCTGTGAATAGCGGTCCTGCAGGGCCTTAAGGCGAGATTGCAGGACACTGATCTGCTGCTGGTCGCTCGTGGTACTCTCAATTTTAGTAATTTGATTACTGACGCTATTGATTTGCTGTTCTGTAGAACTAAGCTCTTGTTGTAGCTGTTGCTGGGAACGCTGATTATCCTGTTGAATAGCAGCGTCTTGCTGCTTGATAAATGTCTGAGCGATATCATTAGCCAAAGCCGCGGCCCGTGTCGGGCTCTCATCCAGGACGGAGACCTTGAACAACTGGGTATTTGTCTCTGTAGTAGCGGAGACGCGCGAGGCCAGAGCGGAAGCACTCAGGCCTGGATAATGAGAAGCCACTTCTGTCAAGACTGGCTGGCTGGTGATCAGCATCGCCTCAGTATCGACGAGCTGGTCACTGGCCAGGAGATTATTATAATCAGCTAAATTGTTGCCTGTGCGGACGGTGACTTGCATAAGGACCGACGCCTGGTAGAGGGGAGTCATCAGCTTGCTGGCGATCAGGGCCCCAGAGCCGACCGCCACGCAGCAGATGGCAACCAGCCACCAGCGCTTGGCCAGCACGGCTGCGTACTGAGCAATCGTCATTCTAAGTGTTCCTCTCTTGCAGATACCTTTGCCCTGTCTTTGCTCTCGTTGTTATATGTATCGATCCTGGCTGCAAATGGTAAACTTCTCGGGAAAGAGTGGTAAGAAGGTCCTGCTCTCTGCATAAGCAGATCTGGTACCGGGCGATGCCAGGGCTGCCTCCTCTTCTTCCCAGAGACCGCGTCTACTTCTTTACCTGCTTTCTTGGCTGCCTGCCTCTTCTCGTCGAAGGTACCAACTGCGATCGCTGGCTCCTGTATCCACACCACTTAGATACCCCGCAGTTTAATCACTTCAATGATTGTTCTCAAAAGAATAAGAATATCCAGTATGCATGATTGATGTTTGATATAGTAAAGATCGTATTGCAATTTTTCCAGGGCTTGTTGACTCGTAAAAGTATAGTGGTATTTGACCTGAGCCCAGCCTGTCAGGCCCGGGGGAACGCTCAGCCGGCAGCGATAGAAGGGAATAGTTTTTTCCAAGACGGTGACGAACTCTTCCCGCTCGGGTCGTGGGCCGATCAGGCTCATTTCCCCGCGCAGAATATTGAGTACCTGGGGAAGCTCATCCAGGTGAGTGGCCCGCAGAAAGCGCCCAATGCGTGTCACCCGGGCATCGTTGTAGCTAGCCCACTGGGCCTTTCCTTCTGGCTCGGCATCGACGCGCATGGAGCGAAATTTGTACATCTTAAACTTGCGTCCATTCTTCCCCAAGCGCTCCTGGCAGTGAAAGATGGGTCCGGGCGAGTCCAGGCGGATCAGCAGCGAGAGGGGGGGAAGCAGTAAGAGAAGCAACAGCGATCCCATCAGGCCAAAAGTGAGATCGAGTAATTTGCGCCAGCAGAGGTAGAGAGGAGAGAGGTTGGCGCCTGGCAGGGCGATATACCATTGTCCTCCGATCTGCTCCACAGGAATCTTCCCACTGACGTTCTCATAGACGCAAAGGGCAGGGACGAGCGAGATCCCCAGGTGGGTTCCAGTGATGGCCTCCTGCACCAGGGCTGGATTCTCCTGATACTCGGTTGCCATAATCAGGACGTCGATGGCTTGCTGCTCAATTAGGCGCTGCAGCATGAGGCGTCCGCCAAGCACAGGCAAAGGCAGCGCTCGCTCGAACTCGGCCTGGGCCTGCAGATTCTCCTCTGCTGATGAGATGTAGCCCACAATATCGATGGTCGAGCGTCGGGGCGCGGCCTGCAGTTCTCGCGCAATTGCTTCCCCGATGGGGCTAATCCCGACAATCACTCCCTGGCGCCGGAAGGGAGGCAGATGCAAACATTGGGCAATGGCGAGGCGCCAGCAGGCGATGAGGGGGAGGCTGACGCTGGTAAAGGAGAGGGTTGTCAGCAATAGGGAGTGCAAGGCGCGGCCTTCCAGCGTGGCACTCAGAGCAAACCAGAGGCCAGCCAACAGAAGCAGCGTGATCATAGCCCGTAAAGGGCTAACCAGGCGGCTTGACATTCCGTTGAGGTCGTAGGCGCGTGTCAAACGGGCTGCAAAGCCCCAGAGAAGAGCGGCGCAGCCAATCCAGGCCAGATGCATCTCCCACGGCATGATCAGGCGACTACTACTTTCGACGGGTGGCTGATTACGTACTATCAGCAGGGTGAAGGTAACCAGCAGCAGTAAACTATCGCCGCCAATCAGGATAAGCCGCCAGTCGCTGCTGGAGAGACGCCGTCTCGTTCGCCGGCTGAGCTGTCCCTGCTCGCAATGAGAAGCTGCGGACAAAGTGAGAGTAGCAGTATTCCCCTGGTAACTTCGCCTTGGTACCGGTTCACTCTGTTGCTGATATTCCTGTTCTTTCAGCATATGTTTCTTCCTTTCTCTCCTGAACCAGGCATCTACTACCTTCTATCTGTCTATCTATATGACATCGATTTATTGTCATCATATTCTTGCTGTCTTTGCTGTTGCTGTTTTGGCTCTGAAGAAGTGAAGGAGGAGGATGGCAGGAAGGCGGCGATTTGAGCGTCGAGGCGGGCACAGAGTTGGTCATAGTCGAAGCGCTCCTCGGCCAGCGCGCGACCGCGGGTGCTGAGAGCCTGGGCCAGGGCCGGCTGCTCATAGAGCTGCACAATTGCTTGCGCCAGAGCAGTGGGATTCTCCGGTTCGACGAAAATAGCGGCGCCGGCCTCTTCCGCCAACCGGCGGGCCTCGCCATCGACAGCTAGCAGAATCGGGCGCCCGCAGGCCAGGGCCTCATACATCTTGCAGGGCAAGGCGCCCTCAAAGAGAGGAAGCTTGCGCATCATGATCAGGCAAGCATCAGCGGCGGCCAGTAGCAAGGGGACTTGCTCATGGGGGAATGGGTCCATGAAGATGACATTCTCCAGTCCGCGGCGGCGTGCCTCGGCCAGTAGCTCGGGCTTGGCACCGCCGTCCCCGACCAGACGAATGCGAATGGCTGGATAGGAGCGCAGTTGCTCGGCGGCCTCCAATACAGTAGTTAAACCATGAGAGATGCCAAGAGTGCCAGCGTAGAGCACAGTAAACGACTCTTCCCAGCCCAGGTGCTGACGGGCCTCGGCCTGTGGGCGAGGAAAGAACTTGCTCGTGTCAACGCCGTTCGTCAAGAAGAAAACCTTCTCAGCGGCCAGACCGCGGCGCAGTAGCTGATCACGTATCCCCTCGGTAAGAACCCAGACCAGGCTGGCGCGCTCGTATGAGGACCATTCCAGCCACTCGGCCAGGCGGATCAGCAGGCGATTACGTAGGACGCCAAGTTGAACCGCTGACTCAGGCCAGAGGTCCGAGACCGTGAACACATAGGGGCTGCCTTTCCAGCGGGCGAGCAGACGCCCGGCGATGGCATTAAAGAGCGGATGCGACTCGACAATCAGCAGATCCGGGCGACCGACGGCGCGCGCCCCCAAAATCGGAGCCAGGCAACCAAAGGAGAGATGTGCCAGGATGCGCCGCAGGAAGCCGCGGTTGGGACTCGTGTAGCTCCAGACGCGCACCACGCGCACACCTGCCCGTGTTTCCTCCTGGAGCAGGTGCCCACGGTACTCAGGGGGAACCACGCCGGTCGGATAATTCGGCACAGTTGTCAGGACTGTGACCTGATGGCCTCGCTGCACAAGATGCTCAGCATATTGGCTGATGCGTGAAGCTGCGGCCCCTTTCTCGGGGGGATAATACAGGGTTAGAAAGAGAATATACGCCATAGATCGTTTTATTCCTCATCTTCAACACTGCGAGAATGAGAGCTATACGAGTGGGTCAACATCGCAGTCTCTTAAAGAGCGCTTTCTGGACAATGGTGCGTGGTTGCTGCTGTTTCCTGACGAGAGGCCGTAGCCTCGCCACAGTGGGAGGCCGCCAGCGGCCTCTGCTTTCTCCGGCCTGGGCTGCCATCGCCAATCGCCAGATAACGTATCCCGAGCGTCTCAATGGTGGAGCGTTGCCTGTGCCAGGCCTGGCGACCATCGAGCACCACCTGGCAGCGGCTAAAGGGACGAAAGTCAAAAGAACGATAAGCTGTGTGGGCTGCTTGCAAAATAATGGCGTTCACCGTAGCCGCCTCTGAAGGAGAGAAGGGAGTATAGCCAGCGGCCTGGATTTCCTCAGAGCTGAAGAGCGGATCGTCAGCGAGCACGCGCGCCCCCCGTTGCTCCAGGGCTAGACGCAGCAAAACAGCGCTGCTAAAAGCCAGCTCGCGTACATCGCCGCGGTAAGCGATACCCAGAATCAGGATCGTTTGCCCGTGTAGGGAACCGAGAGCCATTTCGAGGCGCCGGACGGCATAGGTCGCCATGCTATCGTTAATGGCGCGAGCCTGGCGAGGCAGCTGAAGCAGCGGAGCGAAGCCAGCAGCCTGCTCGTCGACTTCTTCTGCGCCGGCCAGCAGGAAGTAGGGGTAGACGGGAATGCAGTGGCCACCGACGCCAACGCTTGGTGTATGGATATGGGAATACGGCTGGCTATTGGCGGCGGCGATCGCTGCTTGCACATCCAGACCGTGGGCATCGGCGAAGCGCGCGAACTCGTTAGCCAGGGCAATGTTCACATCGCGATAGGTCGTCTCGATCAGCTTCACGAACTCAGCATCGTCCGTCGATGGCATGACAATAATGTCAGAGGTGTCGAGCACTGAGCGATAGAAGGCTACAGCCATCTCCGTGCTGGGGGGATTGATCCCCCCCACAACCTTGGGATAGAGACGCAGATCGCGGAAGATGGTGCCGGAAGAGACCCGCTCGGGACTATAGGCTAGCCAGAACTCAGAGCCAGCCTGCAGGCCAGACTCGCTCTCCAGCAGCGGGGCCAGGCGGCGGGCAGTTGTGCCCACTGGCAAGGTCGTCTCATAGAGCACCAGGGTCTCGGGCTGTAGCCCTCTACCAATTGCGCGAGTGGCGGCATCCAGCGCTGTAAAATTGGCGGAATGGGCGGCATCGATAAGGACCGGAACGATCACCACAACGGCGCGTGCCTGACGCACAGCTGCCGTTGTATCGCTCGTAGCGCGCAAGCGTCCCTCCTGGACCAGCTTGGCCACGGCCTCCTCCAGGCCAGGCTCCTCGTGAACGTGAGAGCGACCAGCATTGATCTGCTCAATCACGTGAGGATTCACATCACAGCCAATGACATGCCAGCCGTGGCGAGCATACTGCACGGCCAGGGGCAAACCGATCTTTCCCAGACCAACGATGGCCACGGTAGCTGGTGACAGGGCGATTCTTGACATGTTTGAAAATCTCTTCTCCATGCTCTTCTCTGCGCTACTGTCTCTCATCCTCGTCTATCCGCCTCCAAGGTGCTGGGATGCTCCTCGTGCCTCTGCAGCAGGTTGAGAGGGGAGGGACTGGCAAGGCGGCGAGGGAGAGCCTGACCGTTGAGCCCTTGCTCGTAAGCAAGGATCGTGGTAGACCCTGGGGCCGGACTGCGGTCAACCTCTTCGTGTGAGGTATCCGATTCCGGAGCCTGGGCAAGAAGGCCGTTGTTGGCTAGTGCCGAAGCCAGCAGCTGCTGAACCACCTTCAGAACGGCCAGACCATCCTCTCCCGAAACAGAAGGACTGCGATCGGTCACAATTGACTGAATCACATCCTCATACTCGCGGCGCAGGGGTTCGGCTTTCTGGACCTTCAGACGGGTCATGGTGCCCTCGCTCACGCCGGTCAGGGAACGTAGTGCATCCCAGGAGGTGGGGGAATAGTCGTTCTCATAGAAAAAGACATCCTGGGTTAGATAGTTCAGCAAGAACATTCCCTTCTCGCCGGTGATAGTCAGCTCCCGTACCTTTGTCGGCGTCAGCCAATTGACGTCCAGCACTCCCAGGGCGTCGTTGCTGAAGCGCAGCAGCCCCAGGAGCAAATCCTCGCAGGTACGATGGATATGCTGCTGGATTTGAGCCGAAACCTGCCTGATCTCAGCATCTACCAGGTAGCGCATCGTGTCGATCTCATGCGAGGCCAGATCGAGGGTCACGCCGACATCGCGAATGCGCGGGGGGAAAGGCCCGATTCGTCGGGCATGCAGATGAAAGATGCGTCCGAGAGCGCCAGCGCTCAAGCGACGCTTGACCTCTGTCACTGCGGGGTTGAAGCGCTCGATGTGGCCCACTGCCAGGTGGACATTGCGCCGACGGGCTAGCTCAATCAGGGCCTCGGCCTCCTCGACCGTACTGGTTAGCGGCTTCTCTACCAAGACGTTGAGGCCGAGATTGAGAGCGAAAGCGGCCACCTCACAGTGAAGATGGGTCGGGACGACCACCGCGACCAGCTCGGGGCGCTGTTCATCCATCATCTGGCGATAGTCACTGTAGCCGGCGATGTGGAAGCGCTGGACGGCGCGCTGTAGAGCGCTGGAATTCGCTTCGGCAACGGCTACGAGCTGAACTGAGTCCTCCAGCTCTTTCAGGACGCGCAGGTGATTCCAGCCCATTGAGCCAGCTCCGACCACTGCCACCCTCAGTCGCATAGAGCGATCACCTCCCGGGCAATGGTTTCCAGGTCATCCTGAGTCAGGGCGGGATGCACTGGCAACGAGAGCACCTCACGCGCTGCCCGCTCTGTCTCTGGCAGCCGAGCCAGGGGACTATCACCGCGCACGCGCTGTCGCTGTTCGGGATTCACCACATAAAAGCGGCTTGCCTGGCTGCGATAGAAAGGTTGCTGGTGGATAGGAATGGGGTAGTGGACGGCAGTCGCGATACCGCGCCGGTGCAGCTCGGCGGCCATCTCATCGCGGTGTGCTGGAACGCGGATGGTGTACTGATGATAGGTATGGCGACAGCCCGGGCGAGTAATTGGCGTCTGCACAGCGCCGGCCAGACGTTGATTCAGGTAGGTGGCGTTGGCGATGCGTCGCTGAGTGAACTCCTCCAGTTTCGCCAGCTGGACCAGACCCAGAGCGCCCTGCAGGTCTGTCATACGTAGGTTATAACCTAAGCCAATCTGGTAATAGCGGCTGGCCTGCCCGTGATTACGCAGGAGACGCAAACGGGCAGCCACTTCGGGGTCGTCGCTGGTGATCATCCCGCCCTCGCCGGTAGTCATGTTCTTCGTCGCGTAGAATGAGAAGCAGCCTGTGCCGAAGCTGCCCACCGGCTTACCGGCGAAGCTGCTGGCGTGGGCCTGACAGGCGTCCTCGATCAAGATCAGCTTGTGGGCCTCGACTAGTGATAGCAACCGACCAAGGTCGCAGGGGTGACCATAGAGATGCACAGGAAGAATGGCGCGCGTGCGCTCACTGAGGGCCAGCTCCACCTGTGCGGGGTCGAGCGTGTACGTTTCCGGATCGATGTCAACGAACACCGGTGTGGCGCCGACCAGCAAGATCACATTGGCAGTGGCCGCAAAACTAAAGGCTGTGGTGATCACCTCATCGCCCGGGCCGATGTCATGAGCCAAAAGGGCGAGATGAAGGGCTGCCGTGCCCGAGGAGACGGCAATCGCGGCACCGACCTGACACAGTTCGGCAAAACGCTGCTCAAACGCGGAGACGTATTTGCCCTGAGCAAGCAGGCCCGAAGTCAAGACCTCGTGGATAGCGGCCTCCTCCTCAGCTCCCAACAGGGGGCGAGCAATCGGAATCATCGCTTCCTCACTTCTTCTCACTGCGCCATCGATCGAATCCGGTTAAATCAACCTGCGTATGACCAAGCGGAGCAGTGCTAGAGCCGTGGATCGCTCACTGGTCAGCGGCAAGATACGGGAGGTGGCCTCTCTCTGTTGGGCAAGCGGGATACTTCTCAAAGCCTGCATGCTGGCCAGATGATGGTGTTGAGACATAAGCTGAAGAAATTGGTCTCGATGCTCCTGCGCCACTTAGCAACGCTCTTTCTTTACGAGTTGTTTAGAAAGTATTGAAAAAATAGTCCCTTCCACCTGCAAGCACCATGTTATAGGTGCTGCCATACTGCCGAAGACCAGTATAGCTGACCTGGTGGCAATTGTCGTCCCGTTGGTGGCTATTTTTATGGGAACTGATGACCGTTTTTCCAGGCAACATTTGCCACTGGTATCGGTTAACAATTACACACCGCTCAGCAGCGACTGGCGAGCGCGAAAAAGGCCTCAATCGGCTTCCTGGGCTGATGAAGCCTGCTGATCGCTCGTAGGACCTCCCCGGCAATTCTGGCTACTCGCCTATGGCCCGCCCGATGCCTATGCTATATATCCCTTCAGTAAAGGCAGTGATTGGTATGTGTCGATTCGCTCATGGGTAGCTCAATCGCTGCCGGGCGTAGGATCAGCCGCTCGTCGGGGTAGAATCAGCGATCTGGTTCTGGCCCCTTTGCTGGAATGGACAGGCGTACAGACGGGCAAGCGCTGCGAGCGCAGGGCCTGTCTTGGTAGTGGAGGAGAGCGCAGGGCCGTCCTGGGTTTCACGACTCTTCTCCGGTTTGTATGATTTGGGTTGTCGCTTAGGCATGAGGGAAAAATGCTATGTCAGAGCAGACATTAACTCGTTTGAGAAAACGTCGAAGGGGGACAGAGACGCGTATTCTCCATTTTGCTTTTCAGGATCTCTTACCTCCTGGGCAGACGCTAGCCTTGAGCTTAGGCACACGAACACTTTCTTTGCTTTGCGATGGAAAAATGGTGCTTGATCAGCAATTCAGCATCAATGAGTTGCGTGTCCTTGAACCTATTTTGCAGGCTTTTCCTCACTATTGTCCCTACGAGGTTTTGCTGGCCAATTTGTCGTCAGCGCCGGCCACTGGCAGTTCGATCGCTCGTTGTCGCCAGCGTCTGTTGGAAGCTCAGGGGAGTCAGCGCTGGCAGCAAGAGCTGCGTCCGATCCGCCGCGCGCTCTCATCGGTGCGCAGCAAGCTGCATCGCTTTGGGCTAGAGATTTCGAATGTACGCGAGCGTGGGTGCAGTCTCACATCCTTGACCTATACTGGTGATATGGCCCAGCGAGAGGTAGTCTAAGCTGGTGCGGGGAGGGGTGGGGTGTGAGGTGCACGCTTGGCTGTGGGTGGTGGCCTGCCTGCGGCACGGCTGGTGTTGGAGGCTGAGCGCGAACTACGAGGCCAGGCTGTCTGATAGCTGAGGGAACAAGGCGCCAGAGAGAGAGGCAGACTCAGCATTGCAGGTGCCTCTTTGCTGATCTTAGCCTCTCTTCTAGCGTCGCCTCGCCTCGCCTGGTTCGCGAACCACAAAGAGCGGTCTCTGAGGCGTTGCAGCTCTGGCTGCTGTGTCTGCCTGCTCAGGGGTGATCAAGACGGTGGAGCACTTCGCCGGCATGCTCGACTACCAGGATGCCTTCGGCCTCACGTCCCTTCCAGGCTTCCGGGTCGATGGTTTGCGGGTCCCGGTAGCCCAGGTTGACGCGCTGGCAGCGTTCGGCGTCGATTCCGGACGCGAGGGTGACCTGGATGCGGGGCTGTTCGCGCCCAGTCATGGCATCGTAGCTGCCTGCTCCTTTGACGTGGGTGCTATGGGCTTTAATAGTGCCGGGAAGCGTGCGAAAGCGCTCAGGTTGCTTGAGAAAGTAGTCGCGCACGTGGTAGCCAACGCGCTCGATCAGAGGGCCGTGGGTATAGGAGAACTCGCTGATCCTGGGGGCATAGATAATGACCTCGCCCCCGTCGGCTACGATTGGCTCAGTCTTGTACATAGCTTTGGCGCCGGTCCAGAGGTCGGGGTAGAGCGGTGCAGCTACCGCCAGCACCAGCTGATAGGGGCGTGGATGAGTAACGATATTGAGGCGGGCGGAGAGGTCCGCTGCGGCTTCGAAAGCCTGCTGGTAGTCGCCGATGTAGAGTCCATATAGATGCTGCCCTTGCACCACAAGAGCGAGCACAAGCAACGGTCTGGGCACGAGTTCGGCGGCGCGATGCAGCAGGCGGCGTACTGGGGTGTCTTTTACCCCAATGGTATGTAGGCTGGTAACCAGGGCCCCCAGCCAGTGAGTGGTATTGATAATGTCTGGTCCTGCGATGCCGGGGAAAAGGTATTTGGCCCCGCCTGAGAAGCCGGCAACCTCATGCGGAAAGACTGGGCCGCAGATGATCAATTGATCGTAGTCAAGGATGCGGCGGTTGAGGGAGACGACGATCTCCTCTCTGAGCAATCCCTCTGTCAGCAGCCCAACTTCCTCGGCGCTGAGGGTGCCGAGAGCGTGCAGCATCTCGGGCCGATCCCACTGGTGGTTGAAGATTCGCAGACCGGGGTAGATCTGAGCGCGCTCTCTCGCTGAGAGGCCGACCAGAGCGGCAATGGCAGCCTCGCTGAGCGGGGGGTGCGTGCCAAGAGCGATAAGGTAATCTAATTGCGCTACTCGACCGTGCAGTTGCTCATTCAAGAGACGAAAGAAAAGTGGAATAGGAGCGCTGCGTGTGCCATCGGGGATGATGATCAGGACGCGCTTACCTGCCAGGGCTAGTGGTTCAAGGGCGCACTGGAGCAGGTTGCCCACCTGGACTGAATTGAGTGTCTTGTCGGTACTTCCCTCACCAAGCAGCATCGAGAATCTCTCTCCTTTGGCGGTTTTGTCTGAACACTTGCTTTGTCGTCGATGGACCCACCTGGCTGAGCACCGCCGCATGAGGAATCCAGGAAAACGGCGCCAGCGAGGGTCGACCTGGTACGGGCCGGGCTGAGGGTGGGGTGGTGCAAGCAAGCTTTCTTGCTCGCCCCTATCCTTCCCTGATTGTATCACCTGAATAGCGGCGTCAAGGTAAGGGTCTGGTGTCGAAATGGTCTGGTTGGTGGCTGTGCTCTACTGAACTAGCTGCCTGTCTACCGATTGGCCTGGCCGCCGCGCTGGCGAAGGACTCTAGTGAATAGTGAGGCCTTGCCAGCGCTGACCAAGCAGCAACAGTTCCTCTTCAATCTCATGAAGCACACGTAGCTCAGCCTGCATATGTGAGAGGGGAGTGCCACGCTGAGCGGCCTTCCGCAGTTGCTCCAGCACGCGGCCAACAAAGGTGGTGGTATAGGGACGCTGCTCGGCTGCGGAGGGCATGATGCCCAGCGCGATCTGGCTGCTATCGAAAAACTCTTCTGGCTCACAGCTCAAAGCCAGAAGATAGGCGTAGTCGCGGGCCAGGTCAAGCTGAGCTTGATGGAAATAGTTGCGCTGGGTGCTGGCGATGGAGAGGCAGCCAGCGATCTTCCCCCCCTGCAAAAGAGGGTAGGCCAGCATGCTTTCCGTGAAAGGCTCGCTGTGGGTAGGGAAATAGTAGGTGAGATCCTCCCGGCTTGGGATAATGGCGTAGTGACCAGAGGCTACGCAGTGACCGGCCAGTGATTCAGCTCCCAAAAGGAGTAGTTCCTGTTCTGGCAGCGAGCGCCAGGGTGGGCTGCCGCGTCCCTGAACGATGCGCAGACTGCGTACTGGCTGGGTAGCCAGGCCGGGGGGCACACACTGGATAAGAGTAATTTTCAGCCCAAGCTCGCGAGGATCAAACTGATTGAGCATCTGCTGCAAAATAAGATTGCGCATGGTTATGGAGCGGAGAGCCGGGGCACATTCCAGGCAGGTGGTGAGGATACGGCGGTAAAAGGTCGACGGGATCTGTTGGTCTTCATTGTCGCTGGCTGTTAGCCTGCCTAGCAGCTCGGGATGAGCCTGTCGCAGATGCTCTGCCAGCACAGGGTGGGAGCGAAACACGGCCTGATAGAGCTGCCGCAGATGCTCCGTGCGCGGACTGCTCTGCCCTTTGGCCCAGCGCGTGATGGTGACACTGTTGACGCCGACAGCCTGCGCCAGGCGCCGAAGCTCATGCGTATTGCTAATGGCCTGCTCCAGCAGTCTCCGCCAGGTCTCCAGCTTTGCCATAATCGCCTCTGCCTAGGGATTATTGAGTGCTGTCTCGCCAGTCCTGATCTGCCTATGACTGTCTCATTTTAACCCAATCCTGTGTAAATATCAACGCGAATCGACCCTTTCTGCGACAGCGAAATAAACGCTCGCTTCACTCTGTATTATCGATCAACGATCATCGATAGACGATGGCTTCAGACACCGGCGTAAGCGGAGAAACCGCCATCGACTGGAATCAAGATGCCTGTAACGAAGGCCGAGGCAGGACTCAGCAGCCAGAGCAGGGTGCCGAAGAGGTCCTCTGGCTGGCCGAGGCGCCGCATGGGAGTATGATCGAGGATACGATGCCCGCGCTCGGTCAGGCTCCCTGTCGAGGGATCGATGAGCAGCCTGCGGTTTTGCTCTGTCAAGAAGAAGCCGGGAGCGATGGCGTTGACCCGGATAGCGGGACTGTACTCCTGAGCCATATAAACGGCCAGCCACTGCGTCAGATTCACAACGCCTGCCTTGGCGGCGCTGTAGGCAGGTACGCGCGTCAGCGGGCGCAATGCGGCCATAGAGGCGATATTGACGATACTTCCTCTCCCCTCAGCAGCCATGCTACGTCCGAAGACCTGGCAACAGTAGAAGGTGCCGACGAGGTTGAGTGTCAGCACCTCCTGGAGCGCCTCCGGCCTCAGATCGAAAAAGGGCAACTCTGAGGTCGTCGAAGCGGCCTCGCGATTCCCGCCGGCGGCATTGATTAAGATGGTAGCGCGCCCGAAGGTTGCCTCGATCTCTTTAGCTGCTTGTTCAATAGCCTGGCGATCGCTCACGTCGCAAGGCAGGCCCAGGGCCTCCCCCCCCTCGTTGCGAATCGTGCGCACGATCTCGTTTGTGGGGCTGGCAGTGCGGCTGAGGAGGGCGACGCGGACTCCCTGCCGCGCCAGGAAGCGGGCCATGCTTCCCCCAAGCACGCCGGTGCCTCCAGTAATCACGGCTGTCTGGTTGGCAATGGTGAATAGCTCCGGTTCATAAGCAAGACGATGACTCATGTGACGACCCTCGTTTCCTTTTTTTTGATGGCAAAGGTGCAGAAGATCCTATAGTTGGCCCCTCGCTGCTTCCCGAAGTGTGGTGGGACGGTAGACGAGGTGCAGGTCATTCCAGGTAACCTCGAAGGTATAGGCGATGCCCTGGCGGAAGAAATCAGCAACGGCTCGCGCGGCCAGGGCGGCCAGCAGCAAAGCGAACGGACGAGTGAGCGGGTAATCACAAGGGTCACTGGCGCCGGCCTGCGGCGGTTGATAGTCAGGCTCCCACTCGCCATTGCCATAGAGGCCATCGGCGCTGAAGCCGACGTGGAGACAGGGCAGCGCCAGTGCACGGCTGGCAGCGCTCACGGCGGCGCGGGCAGCCTCATTATCGAAAGTGTCAACGACGAGATCGCTTCCTTGCAGCAGCTGAGCGGCGTTCTGTTCTGTAAGCGTGATCGTTACTGGCTCCAGGCGGGCCTGCACAGCGCGATAGAGCGTTGCGGCTAAGGCGCGGGCCTTGGGAGCGCCGATCTCGCCGCGCAGATACGGCTGCGTTGACAGATTGCGCATCTCGACCCGATCGTGGTCGATCAGTCGCAGGCGTGCAAAGCCCATTCGGGCCAGTGTCTCGCAGAGATTGGCGCCGAGCGCCCCCGCACCGCAAATCGTAATCTGGCGCCTGGCGACTGCTGCCAGAGAGGCGTGGCGCTCCTCATGGAAAAACGGATCGTTTGGATTAAGGTTGATCGTGCTCATTCTTCCAGCTCCTCCTCGCTCCAGGGCGAGTCGCGCATCACGCTCACAATACTGGTCAAATCAAAGTCACGGTCACGTCCACTCAAGCAAATGCCGCTGGAAACGATCGTCAGCTCAGGATCGATCACTGAGCGATAGCGGTAGGGTCGTCCCTCTTCGCTCCACTCGACAATGATTGCTGAGGTCGAGCCAGAAGAGGCTGGCAGCAGCGTATAGCTGTGTAGCACCGCGCCGGCCTTAGCCAGGGCGTGGCGCAGGCGCTCGCTGAGCTGGAGGCGCAGGCGCTCCTGTTGTAGCCACTCCAGTTGCGCCCGGCGGCTCTGGGCCTGCGCCACTTGCTCTGGCACTGGTCTGCCAGCTGTGGGGACAAAGCGGCCTCTGGTCCGCTGCTTGGCGTCGGGAGCCTGATCATCGCCGAAGCTGGCAACCCGCAATTCCTGGCGGAGGGCTTCCTCTTCCAGGCGATGGAGGTCCCAGAGCAACAGAGCGCGGCGTTCTGAAGCGGTCAAACCGGCAGGAAAGCGCTCATACTCTTCCCCAGGAGCAGCAGCGGCCTCGCGCATCCAGGCGGCATGGGTGGGATCAGCCCGCAGATCAGGACCATCGAACCAGAGAGTCTGGTCATCAACACGAGCTACAATACGCTCAAAAGGCTCTGCACCATTGAACGGATCACAGAGTAGCACTGGCAGCGGTTCGTCGGGAAGGCCGAACCGCTGACGGGCATCGCTAGGATTAAAAGGCAGCGCCAGCCAGAGTTGAGCCTGGCTGGCCCGCGGCCCTGAGACGGGCCAAAGCAAGATCATGCGGAGCGCTGGCAGCAATTCCAGGTAGGCGCCACGCTGCCAGGGCAAAGCCTCCCCCAGGAGCTCAGCCTCCTGTTCGTCGCGAGGACGGAAGCGGCCCCAGCCAGCAAAGGAGGCGCGCACCTTGAACTCATAAACCAGTCCTTCAATGCGTGTGCGAATACGTCCACCTGGTAACAAGGGAGCAATGATTTCCTGCTGGCGTAGGCGCTCTGCTGCTGCACTCAGGCGACTGATCAGGCGCAGCAGCGGCAGCTGCTCCTCAGGCGATGGAGGTGGTGGGGCTGGCATGGGCAGACCTCTTTTTTCTCTCAGGAAGCGCTTGAGTGCAAGCGGAAACCAGCTAGTTGATCATTCCGAATGGGTGCCTGCTCGGCTAGGAGACAGGCAGAACAGCCAGACAGGCGAGCCGGCAGCACTCAGCTCAGGCTCCTCTAGGAGCATGATAGCGCTGACAGTCAATGAAGAGAAGGCCCAAAAAGGGCGGGGTCACGCTCCTGCGTGCGCTCCGCTAAGAGCTGGCGGGCAGCGCAGGAGCGTGACCACTGTGAGAGCAGGGTCGCCATGCGACAGCAGCCACTCAGGCTTGAGTGACCGCCTGCGTTGAAGAGAGTGGCCGCTGTGGCAAAGGATAGGCCATGATCTCGTCGACCAGCTCGGCGCGCGTTGGCAATGCCAGCAAAGGGAGCAGATTGGGCAGACTATAATAATCGCCGGTGAAATGGTAGCTCGTTACCTCGATGCCGGCTTCCACCAGTTGCCTCTCGAAGTACTCGCTGTGCTGCCCAATAATGACCAGAATCACTGACGGACCGAGGCCCAGTGCGTGGCGATACTCCTGCCAGGCCGTGTGGAAGAGCGGAGGAGTGTTCTCGCCGCAATCGGTAACCACCAGAATCTGCTCGACATACACCTGCTCACGGGTCATTTTTGCCAGCGGGGCACCGATACTGGTGCCGCCTTCAGCCCGCACAAACTTAAAAGCCTGCTCCCAGTCACTCAGCGTTGGGCGCCGCTTTCTCGCAGGCGGCTCTATGGAGAAGGCTGCTGTGTCGAAAGCGTAGACGTAGAAAGGGGCCTCGATCACAGCGCTGATCAGAGCGGCCAGCTGCTTGGCCAGCTCGATCGCTGGGGTCATAGATCCGCTCTTGTCGATAAAGAGCGCTGTTGGTCGCCTGATTACCACCTTGTTTGCCACGCGCTGATCGGCAACGTGCAGCAGGCTGCGAGTGGTTGCCTCATCGGGTTGAGCGGCCTCGATGGCCTTCTTGACCTTCATCGTTGAGACACGCTGATCGCTGCTGGCCAGGGCCAACTTCTGGTCGATCAGGGCCTTGACCTCTGGGTGATCGAAAGCTCCGCGGCGCTTCAGCGAGGCCAGGGCGTTAATGACCTCCTGGGGGGACATCGCATTGATCAGGGCCACAAGCAGTGCCGGAGTGATGGTGCGCACAGCCCCGATGGCCGTCGTATATGGGATGCCTCCCTCGATGATCAGGCGAGCCTGTTCCTCTGCGCTTTCTGCCCTGGCCAGCTGCTTCAGCAGCGCCTGGGGGCTATCAGCTGGGGGCTGCTCGTCGAAGAGCAGAGCCTGAGCCCGCGGTCCGGGCTTAAGGCGCAGGCTGGCGTACAGGTGCTTCAGAGCTGAGCGAGCGCGGAGAGCGGCCCTGTCGAGCTGGCGTGGATTCGCCTCGCGCGTCCGCAAGTAGTGCTGGATGGCGCTGCGCAGCGAGCGCGGGGTCTTACCGATCACCTGCTTGGCGTGGTCGAGCACGCGCGCCACCTCATAAGGAGCCAGCTGCTGCAGCAGCACCCAGGCAGCTCCGCGAAACTCCGGGTAGGCGCTGGTCGCTAGATGAGCCACAAAGAGCACCTTGTGATCGCGCACCTCGCCATGCTCGAAGTACCACGGAGCCAGATGGCCGTAGAAGAGCGGGTCGCGTTCCAGCGCATCACGGTGCAGCGACGCCAGGTCTTGCAGCTTTCCGTGCGGTGCACTCAAAAATGAATTCAAGATCTGCACTCGCACATCCTGCTCTGGTCCAGAACGAAACTGGCTCATGATGCGATCATCCCCTCTTTCATAGAGTACAGAACATGCCAGAGGCGAACAGACGGACGGGCTGGCTGGCTGTTGCGCCTGTAAGCCTCGCGTCGCACGGTGATCCTGCTCTGATAGCGCTGTCCAGGAAGGCAGGCCCAGGTAATGTGCCCGATAGAAATAAACCCAGTGCCCTGGGATGGCAGTCCCCGAGCACCAGGTCTCAGAACGCGCGAGTTGAGAGAGCTTTCATGCCCTTATCGCGACAGCGCTGCAAGGTCGCGCTGACGGGATTCGAACCCGCTTCCACCCGAAGGGTGGATATACCGAAGAGTATGTACGCTCGCTCGGTCAGAGCGCGTTCAGGTGAAATAGCGCTTACTGCGTGACAGTTCCAGCGGAAAGAGAGCGGCAGGGCCAGAGCCTCTGAGGTAAGCGAGGCTTGGATTCGAGGGGCCGCTCCTACCTACCGCCAGGCAGGTGCGCCCGGCTCAGGCGGGCTGGTGTGGTGCACAGGTCAGACTGGAACGCGCGAGTTGAGAGAGTGGCTTCCCCACTGAGCTACAGCCTGAGAAGGCTGGCGGGATTCGAACTCGCGACCGGTGTGTATGCGCGCTCGGTCAGGGCGCGTTCCAGCCTGGAAATGGCGCAAAGCATGGCAACTGGCAGCGCCTCAGCAAGTACGTGAGAGTAGCTGAGCCTGAGACGCGCAAGTCCAAAGAGCTTCCAAAACAGTGGTAGGCAGCTCCACAGGCTGACCTATGCGATGTTTGTACGCTCTTTGCGTCAGGGCGCGTCTCAGAACAAATACTGTCCAAATCCAAAACTGTTCTGAGGGGATCAGGCTGAGACGCACGAGTCGGAGGGGCCGGCCATGTTCCTACCCGCGAGGGTAGTGGGAGCGGGTAGACCGCCAGCGCTGGTATGTATGCCCCATCGGTGAGAGTGCGTCTCAGATGCGAGTGCAAACCTGCTGAACGCTGATATAACGGCAGAGACGGAAACCATCAAGGCCGAAAGAACAGGCTACAGCGTTAATCAGCCGTAGAGGGCCTCCGGGCGCACGACGATTGCCTGTCTCGTGCGTACTACCACGTGAGAGGCGAGCCGCTCGCTCGCGATATCGAGGTGCTGCGCCAGAGCCTCCTTGATCTCTGCGTCCGAGGCCTGCCCGTTCAGGCCCAGCTCCGCCAGGGGCAGCTCTTCGCTGCGACCATTGTAACGCAGGTGCAAGATTGTCACGCTTGACTGCTGAGCCATAAGCGCTCACCTCCCTGGTTGCCCTGCTGGCGAGCCGAGCGAGAACTGGAATGAGACTAATCGCTAACTCTTTGTGAAATGTCAGCTACCGCTTACGAGAGTAATATACTCGCTGTTCTTCTGTTTGTCAAGGGGTTTGACGCACGAATTTCGAGAGAGCCAGACACATTCCTGCCGAGCCTCTGGCGGTTCTTCTGCCCTGGCTTCTGTCTTCTCTTGACAGAGGGTGCCGTGGAACGTATACTTCTCTTTTAAGAGAAGGAAAAATTAATTTTAAAAATCTAAAATTCTGAGTAAAGAGCGAACGGGACAGGAAAGGCCCTGAAAGTGTGCTGTGGTGGGAGCGTCTGTCTGCCTGGTGAGGGCAGGGCCTGTCAGTCAGTCAGTCAGTCAGTCAGTCAGTCAGTCAGTCAGTCAGTCAGTCAGTCAGTCAGTCAGTCAGTCAGTCAGTCAGTCAGTCAGTCAGTCAGTCAGTCAGTCAGTCAGTCAGTCAGTCAGTCAGTCA